>CASFRQ010000051.1 GCA_949296785.1 uncultured Alphaproteobacteria bacterium | reverse complement strand
AATTCCTGTTCCCGATAAACGGTAAAGCCTTCCTTTAAACTGAGGTTGAACCAGTCGCGGGCGGTGACCCGGTCCCCGCTCCAGTTATGAAAATATTCGTGGCCGACAACGGATTCTATAAACTCAAATTCCCGGTCGGTTTCCGTTTCCATGGAGGCCAGCAGGCAGGAATCGTTGAAAATATTCAGACTCTTATTTTCCATCGCACCAGCGTTAAAGTCGCTGACCGCCACGATGTTAAACAGGTTCAGGTCATATTCGCGGCCGAAAGCCTCCTCATCCCATTTCATGGCGCGCTTTAAAGAATCCATGGCGTAGGCGAGGCGGTTTTCCTTTCCTTTTTCACAATAAAGGCGCAGGTCAACTTTTCGTCCGGAGCGTGTGGTAAAAGAGTCCTCTATCACGCCCAAATCCCCGGCGACCAAAGCGAAAAGATAGCAGGGCTTGGCAAACGGGTCTTCCCAAACGACGACATCGCCTTCGTCTTTTATCTTATTTCCGTTGGACAGAAGGACGGGATATTTTTTCCTGTCCGCGCGGAGAGTGGTCGTAAACTTGGCCATAATATCCGGATGATCCGGGTAATAAGTAATGTTGCGGAAACCCTCCGCTTCGCACTGTGTACAGAAAACGCCGTTGGACAAGTACAAACCGGACAAAAAGGTGTTAGCCTCGGGATTAACAAGCGTTTCGCATTCAATTTCAAAAGCGCCCGTATCAATTTTTAAAGTCAGGGAGTCTTTAGTCTTCACATACTCTTTTTCTGACAACTCCCGTCCGTTCAGGGAAATTTTTTGAAGCTTAAAAAACTTGCCGTTTAAAAGAAGCTCAATCGGTTCCGAAACGGTTTTTTCCCCTCTTAAGCGGGACAAAACCTTTGTCTGCGTCGGGTGCAGGGTAAAATCCAAATCCACCGTGTTGATTTTGTAATTCGGTTTTTGATAATCTTTTCTGTATATCAATTTTTGTTCTGTCATCTTCATACCTTTTTATTCTCTTTATCTTCTTTTTTTCTTAATTTCATTGACCAAAATACGGACGGTATAGGGTTTCGTCCCTTCTTCCGGATAGCGGGGCTGATACTGTATTTCAATCCAGCCGGGCACCCGCGCGATGAAGGTTAAAGCCATCCAGGCCTTTTTATCGTCAAACATATCCTTTTCAATCATCGGGAACCAGTTGGTGAACAAAACGCCGGTGTCTTTATAGTATTTAGGCGCCCAGTCCGTGTTTTTCAAGGAGGGAGCGTTGACATTCGGCGCTTGTTTTGTCTGCCTTAAAGTCGTTTCCGTCAGCAAAGTGATTTCATCGCCGACAAACGCCGGAAAGACCGTGAATTCCCGGTTAAGAGTCATTTTCAGCCTGGCCGGCGTATTTTTTCGGTAATACAAAGTCTGCCTGGTGACAATATCGTCCGCCAAAGGTGCCAAAGGTTCCATTTGGTTTGAAAAACGGCGGATAACGGTATTGTCGTATTCGTCGGAAAGAGCGTTTGCAAAAGGCATCATCTGTTCCTTAATCCGCCAGTTTTTTTTATAAGGGAAATAGTCAAGGACATTTTTGTTGGGTACTTCCTGCCCGGTGATATGGGGAAGAGGCATTTGCTTTGTCGTCAGCCTTTCTTGCTGCCTTGCGGCATCAAAGCCGAATTGGCGCATTTCCTCTTTGCTTTGCGGAAGAAGCTCTTTTTCTTCATATAAAAAAGCCAAATCATGCGGAATGAATGAAGACAGGTATTCTTTTTGCAAAGGAGTCAGCTGAGCTTCCAGCTCCCGCGTTTTTTTTACGGCCGCTTCTTGTTCCGAGGAGTTTTCTTTCAAAAACTTCGCCGCCCGTCCGCATAAAAGGTATGCGTATATTTTATCCCTGGGCAGCCCTTTCCCCTGGTCGTACGAAAGACAGAGATTATATAGGGCGTAGGGTTCTTTTTCTTTCGCCGCCCGCCAAAGAAGAGAGGCAGACTTGATTAAATTCTGCGGTTTCGGCGGCGTTAAGTTTTTTAAGAGAACTGCCTGATTGTTGGCGGCTTTCATATTACCGGCGCTTACGGCAGGTTCAAAAAACTCAATGGCTTTTTCTGGATTTTTTTCCTGGTAAAGAAGTCCCATTTTAAAAGCTTCTTCTACATTCCCTCGTCCTATATTCTGTTGCGCCCCCAATTGCTGGAGCGAGGAAGAAATGGTCGGCCGTTTGGCCTGTTCCTCTATTTGGTAAAGCATCCCGTCCTGGAAGGAAAAAGACTCATTCCTTTTTTTCGCGTCGGCCGGCATAGAAAAGAGTGAAAAACAGAAGAAAAGCATTAAAGAGAATCCGCTCAAGGCTGATGGAGCTGATTTTTTTGTCAATACAAATCGTCTTGAAAAAGAATCGGGAGCGCTCTCTTCCTTTCGCCCACAAAAAACAGATAATATCAAAACGGGGATATTCAAAAACAAAAGTCCTTTACCGTGGGTAATATGTTTGTCAGATGTCATGTATCGTGCAAAACGAGCATCACGGAAAAGTTGACGGCTTTCTCCCGTTCGCAAGAAGTAAAAATAGCCACGAACCATCCGGAAAAAATTTTTAAAACAAACGGTTTTTACCAAAGAATGCCGGAATCCTTGAAAAAAAAGAGGGAAAAGGCTCATGGATTCTTATTCCCCTTTTTCCGGACTGTCCGCTTCGTTTTGAACGGCTTTTTCTCCCGCTTTATTTCCGCTTTCACTTCTTTGAGAAGAGATGTTTGAAGAAACCGGCGTTTCAACGGCAAGCGTTGAGTTATTCCCCGTTTTTGCCGTTTGGCCCGTTTCCGACACAATATCCTGCGCCGGATTTTTTGTTTCCAAAGATAAAGCGCGCATGACGGGAATTTGCGGAACATCCAGCGCGATTCCGGCCGCCTGCGCCTGATGGATTTGTCCAACCAGTTTGTTTAAAGTCAGCAGCCAAAATTGAGCGCGCTGTTCGTCCGGTTCTTCCAACCCGACGCCGCGGCTGTAAATGGCGATAAGGCTCTGAATGGCGTTGATGTCGCCCATGGCGGCAGCCCTTTCGTAAAAATAACGGGCATCCTGTAAGTCAAAAAGAGGATTATACCCGCGCTCAATCCAAACGGCAGAAGCGAACATCGCGTCCCTGTTTTCATTGGAGGCGGCCGTCATCGCCCATTCAAGCGCTTTTTCCTTATCCAAAGGAACGCCGAGCCCTTTGTCGTACAATAAAGCCAGAGAGTATTGCGCGTCCCTGTCCCCCAGATTGGCGGCCTTTTCATACATGAGGGCGGCTTTTGCCGGATCGGGCTGGCCTCCCTTGCCGTTCAGAGCCATTTCGCCGAGAACGAGTCCCGCCGCCGGAACATCTTCAAACAAAGCGGTCGTCAGATAGGAGGAAGCCTTTTTATAATCTTTATCTCTGTAGGCCTGAATGCCCTTTTGAAAGCTTTCTTCCGCGGACAAGGACATGTCCTGCAAGGCGAAGGCCGCGTAAAGCAAACCGGCGAAACAAAAAATAAAAATCAAAAGAGGGAGCAATTTTACTTTGATTTTTGTAACAAATTTTTTTATCATTTGACAACCTCTTGAAAAAATTAAAAATAGGTGTTGATATATTTTTAACCGATTGTTTCTCTTCTGTCATCTGATTTTAAGGTTTTTTTTAATTGAACGGCTCTTTTTCTTTTACTTCCTATACTTTTGACGAGCAAAACGGCCTTTTGTCTTTTCGTTATACGGCGTATAACGACGGCGAATCGCACGTGTTTGAAGAGCGGTATGTTTTTCAAAGGCCGTTTGCCCCTCTTTCGCCGGAAAAAAGAAAAGTCTTAGACAGAGTCTTTTTCCTTTTCCACATCGCAGCGGGGATAAGCTATTACAAAGCCTTTCTTTCGGATGTGGTTTCGGTTGAAAGTGGGACGCTGACAAAAGAGGAATCTTCTTTTTTTACGACTTTTTATTTTAAAGGGTTGGGGGAATTTTTTTGCCGCAACGAACTGCCTTTAAAAAAAGTTTCCTTTCCGTTTGGGGAGAAGACGGAACCTTGCTTAAAAGAAAACTTAAAAAAAAGGTGCCTTTTGCCTGTCGGCGGCGGAAAGGATTCTTCTTTGTCTTTGGAGCTTTTAAAAGAGGCGGGTTTTCAAGGGGAAGAAATACTTCCCGTTTCCTGCGGTACCGCTCGCCCTATTGAAGAAACTATTAAAGTGTCGGGGCTGCCGGCTTCTTTGTTGATACGAAGGGAAATTTCCCCAGAATTAATAGCTTTAAACAAAGGGGGAAAAGTTTTCAACGGTCATGTGCCGATTACGGGGATATTCGCTTTTTTACTGTTGGCCTGCGGGATTTTGTATGACTATGCGTTTGTCGTGATGTCCTGCGAACGGTCGGCCAACGCCGCCACTCGTCTTTACAAAGGGGAAGAGGTGAATCATCAGTGGAGTAAGTCTTTTGAATTTGAATCCCTGTTCCGTTCCTTAACACAGAAATTGGTGCCGGGTTTTTCTTATTTTTCCCTTTTGCGACCTTTGTCGGAACTGAAAATTGCCTCTCTTTTTGCTAAGTACTGCCAAAAGTATTTTCCGGTGTTTACCAGTTGCAACAAGGCATTTAAGCTGGACCGAGAAAAAAGGTTGGACCGCTGGTGTACAGATTGCGACAAATGCCGGTTTGTCTTTTTATCCCTGGCCGCTTTTATGGATAAAGAAGCTTTGGTTCGCGCTTTCGGCAAAGATATGCTGGACGACGAAACGCAGGAAGAGGGATTTAAGGAACTGCTCGGCCTTTCCGGGTTTAAACCGTTTGAATGTGTGGGAGAAGTAGGGGAAAGCCGTTTGGCCTTCCTGATTGTCGCCGATCGGGAAGAGTTT
>CASFRQ010000050.1 GCA_949296785.1 uncultured Alphaproteobacteria bacterium | reverse complement strand
TATCTTGCGCAATTTCCCGGCAAACCCTTTCTTGGGCGCAAGTTAAAGAAAAAGGAAGGAGTTTTTTCATTTTTTCCTGTAAGATTCCTGTCCCTTTCAAAGAGTTTCCCGGCATCTTTTTCATCTTTAAGCGCGTCAGGCACAAAGCCAACTGATTGGCCAGAATTTCATCATAAGCAAGCCGCTGCCTGGCCGGAGAAAGGGCGGAAATGTCCTGTGCCGCCGAAGGGTGGTGAACAATCTCAAAAGCTTGTTTCCAAGTGGGCCATTTCTGTTGTTTCATAAGGTTTGAATCAATCCATTCCGGAAGGGAGGGAAGTTTTTTTAAAATTTCTTGGACGGATTTATACAAAAGCTTATTGGAAAGGCCAGTCGTTAAAGGGTAAACGGTTTCTACTTCCGGTAATTCAAACGCCCGTTCTGCGGGAAGAATGTAGTCAGGATGCGTCATTTGAACTTTCACGCCGAATTTTTCAACCGTTCCGCTGACAACTCTCCTGCTTCCGGAGGGAAGGGCTTTTTGCAGATAATCTTTATGATAGTTGAAAAAGACAAGCTCCAAATCTCCTGTTTTTGTTTCCAATAAGACTCTGTAAGGGGCTTTTTTTGAAAAAGGCGGTATGTGTTGCAAAACTGTCCCTTCAAAAGTTGCAACGGAACCGGATATTACTTCCGCAAGAGAGGGACGCAACCTTCTATCTATCATTTGGACAGGTAAGTGAAAAAGAATGTCTCTTTGATAAGGACCGCAAAGTTTTTTTAACAGTTGCGCTGTTTTCGTCCCGACTTTCGGAAGCGCTTCCAGTGGAGAAAAAAGGTTAAAAAGTGCAGCCGGCCGCATTAAGGAATACCTGACAAAAAGTTATTTTTTTCTGGGTTTAAGCAAGGAACCGTCCGGCAATTTAACCGTTCCGTCCGAATATACGGTAGATGAGAAAATGGACATATTTCTAAAAGAGTTTAACACCGTTGCGCAATCCTCCGGAGGAGAAGTCCTTTGCATATTATAAGTTCTGAGTTTTTCTTCGGCGTAGACCTTCAACTCTTCTATCTCTCTTTGGTGGGAAGGGGATTTGTTGGCGATAATCCGACTAGCAATGAGTTCAAAATCATCCAATTCTTGTCCCGCGCCACAGGCGAGGGCCGCTCCGGCCGCCATACCCAGTTGCTGCGTTTCTGTTGTACCTGTTAATGTCCTTTGGGCGAAAACTTCTGTCCCTGAGAAAAAGAAAACACCGGCGCAGAAACCGGCTACCCGCATATATTCGGAAAAACGCATCAGAACCCTCCTTTGAATACTTTGGCTTACTTGTAACTTGTAATTTTTATTAAAAAATATCTTATTTAATTTAACGTTTTTTTTATTTTCTGACAAGTCCTTTCCCAGTTCGTTTCGTATTTTTTCTTTATTTTTTTATTTAAACTTTTATATATTCAAGCCTTTACAAATGGAAAAGCGTTCTTGACAAAAAAAAGGTTCTCTTTTAAATTGCCAAATCAGAATAAGATAATAATTTGCGGGGAAGTTTATGGAT
>CASFRQ010000049.1 GCA_949296785.1 uncultured Alphaproteobacteria bacterium | reverse complement strand
TTTTATAATTTAAATTGGGTATTTTATTGCCGGAACCCGGATTAAAGCCGTCTAAAGCAGACATGATTAACTGTATTTCTTCCACAACCTTATTCGTTCTTATTTTTTCCATGGCCATATTATAACCGGCTAACCCGCCGACGGACAGAATACCGATAATCGTCAACACACTCAACATTTCAATCATACTCCGGCCGCCTGCTTGAGTAGAATGACAGTCCTTTTTATACTTCATTTTTTCCTCCGTTTTGTTCTTTTTTAATGACCGTTAAATGTGAACAAAAGAAGAGATTTATATTGCACGGTTACGCTTAATAGGGTATGTTTCTTTTAAACGGTCGTTTATTGTAAACACCGTTTTTTATTTTTGACTTAAAGGTTTCTCTAATCTTTTTTACCTCTTTCTTTGTTGCTTTTAAACGACCGTTAAAAGGTAACAAAACGAGGAGAAATGAGGTATTTTTCAAGCAGTCGGTACAATGAGAAAGGCCGGAGTATGATAGAGATGCTGGGCGTATTAGCCATCGTAGGTGTTTTATCGGTCGGTGGACTGGCTGGCTATAACATGGCAATGCGGAAAATCAGAATTAATAAAGTGGTTGAGGAGTTGGAACGGATTATTCAGGAAACCGCTCTTCTCATGGATACTCTTTCCGATTTAAAAGAAGGGGAAACATATCCCGGTATTGACACGCGCTTTTTAGAACAAGCTGTACAGTCTTGTTCCTCCAGCGCTCAGATAAAAGGTCCTTCCAGAGGAAATGTAAACGGTTTTTCCATGTTTAACTTTTTCTTTTACAATCTTCCGACCGATTTATGTCAAAGTATTGTTACGGCGGATATAGAAACGGTTACTTTTTGCGACTATTCCTCCGGTTCTTCTTGCCAGGGGACTTTGTTCATCTATCCGAGAACAGAGGAAGCCTTAAATTTATGTAAACCGGACAAAGACGGTCATTCAAAAACCATCTTAATGCGTCTGTTTACAAGGAAATAAAAAGTTTCTTTTTCCGGATATATCTTCTTTTTCTTTTTTCATATTGTGCTTAAAAAAGCTGTAAAGAAAACGTTTTCGGTTTTTAATATATTGCCGAGGAAAATAAACTCTCCCTCTAAAGCAGACGTAACTCATTTGGGTTTCATTCACACAGGCCGAAAACTTTACATGCCTGACGGTAGGCAGAATTTGAGATGATTCCTCTGCTCGCTGATACAGGGCGCGTTATATTTGAAGCATCCAAAAAGGCATACTTTTTATTGCAAAAATTTTCTGCTTTTTATCAAAGAGCGGATGTGAAAGAAAGCATTTAAAAGTTTTCTTTTTTTAGGAACAGGCTGCTCAAACCGTTTATCTTGTTTTTCTTTTTCAAAAAATTAAGAAATCTTATAATAAAGAAGCCGATTCATTTGTAAATAAAGGAAGCCGGTCGCTTAACAAACGCCGGCTCTCCATTTAAGACCTCCATTCCGTCAATTTCGGGTTAAAGGCTTATATTTGACCCGATGAGGCTGGTCGGCGTCCGTTCCTAAACGACGATGGCGGTCAGCCTCATATTGCTCATAGTTG
>CASFRQ010000048.1 GCA_949296785.1 uncultured Alphaproteobacteria bacterium | reverse complement strand
TATTTTAAAAACGTGTAAAAAGACTTTCACTTACGGTTTTTCGGGCGTGTAGCTCAGCGGGAGAGCACTACGTTGACATCGTAGGGGTCACAAGTTCGATCCTTGTCACGCCCACCATTTTTTTGCAGGGGGCTTTTTGCCTCTTTTTTTATGCTGGTTTTTGACTTCGGTCTTTTTATGAAAGGCGGGAAGTCCGTAACTTTTTATAAAAGAGTTTGCATTTTTATCAAACAGGCGATATAGTCATAATAGCTTATTTAACTTTTTTGTCGGAGAAGGTGTCATGGATGGTGAAGCTATGTCAGTTTTAATAACAGGCATTCTTATCCTGTTTCTTTTTATTTTACTTATCCGGGTACCGATTATGATTGCCAAAGCTCGGCATGTTTCGGGCGGGGAATTGACGACTGTGGCGGTTTTAAGCTGGTGCGGGATATTTTTAGGAATAACTTGGTTTATTGCTTTGATTTTGGCTTTGGTCTATCAGCCGTCCAATTGGGTGAATAAAGAGGAAAGTTCTTCTGATATGACGAAAGTAGAAAACAGAAATCTGGATGATTTGGATAAACTGTATCAGTTAAAGGAAAAAGGCGTTCTTACAGAGGCGGAATTCCAGACGCAGAAAAATAAAATTCTGAAGCTCTGAAAAATCTTATTTTTGAAATATTCCCCTGTTTTTCCACATGATTGGAAAAGAGGGGGGATTTTTTAATTTTTTCTCGTTTTTCTTAAAAAGTCAGGAGGTTTTTAATTCTCTCTTTCTTTGGAAATGAACTTTGCCAAGGTTATTTTTTTACCGTTTTGAAGCATTTTTTCCAAGCTGATGTTTGCCGGTAAGTCAATGATATACCTGTAATTAAAACGAATATATTCCGGTGCTGCAGAGTCTTTCGTTAATAAATTGGCACCGCAAAACATACTGTCCCCTACATGGCGAGGTGCTCCCATTAAGGTGGACAACTTGTTTCTGTTACAAAAGAAGTTTCGGCCGACTTTTTCCGGCGCACCGTATAAATCTGTCAACAGATTATTGTCACACACAAAGTCCAATCCAATCTCAACAGGGGCTCCGGCAAGAGAAGTCAGTTGGTTATTCTGACAAAAAAAGCTGCCTCCTATTTTTTTCGGACAACCTTTTAAGCTTGTCAAACCCATGTTGGCGCATCGGAAATCCCCGGCGACATATAAAGGAGCGCCGGTCAGACTGACGATAGGATTATCATCAAAAATAAAGTTGCCCATTACCGTTTCGGGGGAACCTTCCAGATTTTCAAGCTGATTGTCATAACAAATAAAGTTACCGCCGACATACTTCGGCGAACCGGTTAATTGTTTTAGGCGGTTTGAACTGCATATGAAGTGCCCTTCTACCGATACCTTTGATAAATCCGGCAACTGGGTTAATCCCATGTCTGAAATGTCAAAATCACCTTCCACGATGAAATCGTCGGGTAAATTCCAAATATTGTAATATTTTCCGTGTTGTTCCAAAAGTCCCAGGTTTTTAAAATCGGTATCTACCTTTAATTTTTCCATTTTTAAAAACATTTGCAGATACGGCATGTATTTTGCGTTGGGGGCTCTGTCCGCTTTTCCTTTGCATTGACGAACGGTATTGTCGCGTACTTCCAAAGTGGCGTGAGGTAGGCCTTGCGCATCCCGCAGACTGAATATTTTGATTTTTCCTCTTTTGACATCCGCATCATATCCGCCTTTGCCGACGCAGTGTCCCATATATTCAGATTCAAAGTCCAGCGCCGCCGGTGTTTTTAGTTGGAAAATAGACATATCTTCCGTTATTTGTTTGTAAAAAACGGTTCCTTTTTCGGCTTTTCTGCGTAAAATATCATCCTTTTTCTGCTTGCCGGCTTTATAAGCCATGACTTCATGCCACTTTTGTGCGGCATTAAAAGCTTTTTCAAAGCTGTCGTATTCATTGTTTGTTTTAAGGCAGTCTATACGAAGTTTTGGCGGAGTTCCTTTGTTTTTTGCCTGAGCCAGAACCTTGTTAACATAGTTTTCCGCAACATTGTATAAAAAATCACTGGTTTGGATGATTTTATTTTGAAGCTGCGCTGGAAAATTCTCCGCGGAAAACGAAAAAATACTTTTTCCTTCCGCCAGGCAGTTTTTTGCCCATGCCGGAAGGGTTTCGCTGTATGAGACAGGTTTAAGGTAAGGCACTTTTTCATTGGAAGATAAGTAAGCCCTCATTCTTGTTTTCATCCATTGTGTCAGCATGGAACGGATAATCGCATCCTTGTGAGCGCGGACGAATCCTTCGCTTTGAAAGTTTCCGGCCGTGAAAGTTTCCATTTTCTGTCCGCGGTAAATAATATCAGTCAAAT
>CASFRQ010000047.1 GCA_949296785.1 uncultured Alphaproteobacteria bacterium | reverse complement strand
TGTACGAATCCGGAGAAAGTTGTTTTTTTAAAAGTTCCAAAATTTCAAGAGCCTTTTGAGGTTTATCCGCTTTCAGCCGTAAATCCAACAGTTCAGTTAAAATCCACGAAAGCTTTTTGTTGAGCATAAACGCCTGTTCTGCGTATTCCAACGCCTGAGGGTAATTCTCTTTTTCTTTTTCAATTTTAATAAGGCCTTTTAAACCCGCCAGCCTGGTTTCCGGATGGCGCACCATTTTCTGGTAAGTTTCTTCTCTTGGATAAAGAAGGGAATCCAAAACCAACTGCGCCGATTCGTTTCCTTCAAAAGCGTTTTGCACTCTATGGAGCAGCTTTTTCCCCTGTTCGGCATCGTTTTCGGCAATACTGAGAAATACCTGCGTCAACAGCTTTTGCCGGGTGTTTGATTGGCGGTTGTCCAATTTTTTGCGGATAGCTGCCGGCCAGGAAAAAGGGATGAGCGCAAAGTGTTTGATAATTAAGAAAAGCACCAGCAAAATTAAGAAGGTGTTAATGGAGGCGGACAGCCTGTAACTGAACCATTCCACGGCGATACGACCCGGATGGTCGGCCAGCCAGACGGCCGCCATAACGAATAAGATCGCGATAAAGGAATAAATAAAGATTTTTTTCATCGGTTAATCCCTTCAGCTAAAGTTATTTCTGTTCCGCAGGCAGAAGTGAAGAAATATTTTCTTTCATTAACGCGTCAATATAGGTCTGGGTTATCAGGTGTGTTTCCGCGTTTTTCAGGAAGGTTTTCATTTTGGCGCCGAAAAGACCTTCGTGCGGAGCCAACAGGCGCGTCGCTTCCTGCAGTTTTTTCTCTTCCAAAAGGAGGTAAGCTTTGTTTAATACCGCAAAAGCAGAATCATCTTCTTCTGAAAAATGTCCGATTTTCCGAACCTGAACCGCGGAAAAAAACATTTGTTTTATTTTTCTGAACAAAAATGAATCCTGAGGGGAGACAAATGCACTGACGGCTTCAATTTCATAAACTTCTTTGTATTCTTTCATCAATTCATCATAAGTCAGAAAAGTATTTTGACTCAAGACAGTGTAAAGCGCCTGAGCGATGGGATTGTCTTGATTGACGGCATAGAACATCTGCAGAGGAACTTGATATTCTTTTCCTTCTTCTAAAGCTTCTTTCATAAGAAGCAGAGAAAACAAAGAGGCGACATTTTTCTGTTTGTAAGAAGAAAGCCCGCGCATCTGTTCTTTTAAAAGAAGAATTTCCCTGCTTAAAGAAGCATAGTTTTGTTGTAGGACTTGCCATTCTTCCCTCTCTTCAAGGCCGATTTCGGCTTCGTCGGTGTTTCTTTCGGCCTCTGAAACAGTCGTTTTTTTCATATCAAAGGAAGACGATATCTCCTCTTTCTCACCGTTTTCCTCCAAAATTTCGTTGGTTGTCGTTTCGGCAAAAATCTGGCTGAATGAATTTTCCTGAAAGGGAATTTTAGCGGGAGCAATGCCTTGCTTTTGTGTTGATAATTCCGGTTCGTCGGTCAAGACGGTTAAAGCCGCACTGTTTTCCTCCGCGGAAGAAATGCCTGTTTCCGTTTGTTGAAAAGGTAAGATTTCTTCGTTGTTTTCTGATTTGGGAGTGATTATGTTTTCATCTCCGGTTTCAGAAAGCGGATTTTGGTCGTTGTTTTCCGAAAGGAAAATATTCTTTTCCTCGTTGTTCATATTGTCCGAGATACTGTCAACGGATATTTCCTGTGTTTCTTGAAAAACTATAGGCATACCGTCCTGTTCTGTTTTTCCTTCATAAGAAAAGTAAAAAGCCGGGTAGAGGAATAAAAAGCCGGCGGCGGCCAAAAACGCGACGCACATAAGGACGAAGAGGGTTCCTTTCTTTTTGCTTTTTTCTTTTACGCCCTCGGTCGTTAAAATTTCTTCTTCTTTTAAATTTCCGGAGTCCTGCGTCGTTTTAATATTGTCGTCGGCTTTGTCGGTAACAGGTACGGACGAAACCTCGTTTCCCGTTTCGGAAACGATATTGACGGCGGAAAGTTTTTTCGGGCTTTCTGTTTGAAAAAGGGCGCTTTCTTTATTTTTTTCATCCCCTTCGTTTATTTTTTCCGCAAGCCCCCTTGACCCCGGACGGGTCGCGGCGGATTGGCTTTTAAAAAAGCTTGAAGGTT
>CASFRQ010000046.1 GCA_949296785.1 uncultured Alphaproteobacteria bacterium | reverse complement strand
TTTTTTAACGGTATTTAATTAAAGGATTTTCTTTTCTCCGGTAAAATAAACCAGGAAAATGGAAAAAGAATTAAAAATATTTTGACCTTTCTCATAAATTAGATAATGTCTCATCTAGAACATTGATGAGTGTTCTGGGGTGTGGAAACCTTTTATCTAATGTGTCTTTATGCCGAGACGTTAATTTTGCACGCTTGACAGTCAATAAGACTGGAAGGCGGCAAAATACGTTATTTTAGTCAATATGTCGCCCTATTTCGCTAGAGTAGTTTCCAACCTTCCAGTCGCCTTCATCCGGCAACTTTTTTATGAAGGGAAGGGGATTTTTCGGTAATGAAAAGAGGGATGAGGCCTGAAATGCTTATTTAAAAAGCTCAATTATGATTGGATTATGATAAAAAGTCCGTTATTTTGAAATAAAGCTCGCTTATCTTCAGGTTTGGCAGATGAACGACAGTCCTCTGGGAATAAAGATGTTTTTTCATTATCTTGTTTTTTATGATTTTCGGTTTATTGGTTTAAAAGATTCGCTTAAACGGAAAACGCTTTTTTGTTCCAAATTTTAGGAGAATAATCATTATGTAAACGCAACTCAACTTTAAAAATAAATATCTTCCTGATTGCGTGTGATACTTACCGAACCCGTTTACCGATAAGTTTCGGACGAACGGAAAAAACTTTCATTAGATGCTTTCAAGTCTTTTATATTATTCTGACAAGAATGATTGAAACAGGTTAATCCAAACAGTGATTATACCGTTTCGGCAAGAAAGCTGGCCGAAAATTGTCATGTACTTCTTTTAAATATTTCTCAGCTGCCTGGTTTAGAAACTTTAATCAATAAAAATCCGTACCTTTAGATAAAATGTTTTTTGATTTTTCTTACAAAAAATCCCCTCCATGAAATGAAGGGGATTTTTGCGCGCCTTGTCTGATTAAGAACGCAATTCCGCCTGGTAGGCTTTTTTCGCTTCCTTGACGACTTTTTCGGAAACCTGTTCAATTTCCGCATCCGTCAGGGTTTTCTCCGTCGGCTGCAAAATGACTTTGACCGCCAAAGATTTTTTCCCTTCGGGCAGATGCTCTCCCTCATAGACATCAAACAAAATAACATCTTTAATCAGGTTTTTATCCACGCCTCTTAAGGATTTTAACAGCTTTTCAGCCTGCACATCACAGGAAACAATGAAAGCAAAGTCCCTTTGTACCGGCTGCAAATTGGAAGAAGCCAAAGCGGATACTTTCCGCCGTCCTTTCATTTGGGGCAGGGTATCCACATACACTTCGCAAGCGGCCACGGCGCCTTTGATATCCATCTTTTTCAAGATTTCCGGATGGATTTCCCCGAAAACGGCCAGCACATTTTTCCCCTGCATCAAAGAGCCGGATTTTCCCGGGTGATACCAAGAAGGGGCTTTGGGCCAAGTCTGGACCGATTCCGCCGGAATACCGGCCGCTTTTAAAGCCGCCAAGGCGTCTTCTTTTGCATCAAACACATCCACTTTCCGGGGCTTTTCCCGCCAGTTTAACGGCAGATTCATCCCCTCCCTGACACAGGCGGCGACGGTTCTTTGTTCGCAGGGCTTTGAACCGAAAAATTCAGGACCCAGTTCAAACAAACGGACGTCCGCTTCCCCTTTATCATTATTCCTTTTAACCGCCGACAACAGGTTCGGAATAATGCTTGGACGCATTTCATCCAGTTCCGAAGTAATCGGGTTTTGCAATTTAATCCCTTTTGAACCAAAATACTTCGCCAAATCGGAATGCATAAACGACCAGGTAATTGCCTGATTTAAACCCTGGTTGGCCAAAGCGCGGCGGATATCTGACTGACGCTTTTGCTCCGGCGTGTAAATCGGTTCGGCCAATCCTTCCGGCCGAATGGACAGCAAAGGCAAGTGGTTGTAACCGTAAATACGCAGGATTTCTTCCACCAAATCGGCCTGACCGTCCACATCGGAACGCCAAGACGGCGCTGTCCAACCTTCCGCGCTTTCTTTAAATCCCAGCTTGCGCAAAATTTCTTCGCCTTCTTCTTGCGGAATTTTAACGCCGGTCAACTTTTCCACCTTGCTATAGTCAAAAGCTATCGGCTTATTGTAAGAGGGTTCTTGCCCGTCCATGACAACTTCGGACGCTTCTCCACCGCACAGTTCCAACACCATCGCCGTCGCTCTGTCCAACCCGGAAAGCGTTGCCTGCGGGTCAATCCCGCGTTCAAAACGAGATTTGGAATCCGATTCCAATTTCAGCTTCTTGCTGGTTTTGGCAATACTGACAGGATTAAAGTAAGCGGATTCCAGGAAAACATCCGTCGTTTCCGCCGAACAGCCCGTGTTTTCACCGCCCATAACGCCGCCGACGGATTGAGGACCCCTGTCGTCTGCAATAACGACCATTCCTTCGTGCAGGTCGTATTCCTTTCCATCCAAAGCCAGGATTTTTTCGCCTTCTTTTGCAGAACGGATATGCAGATTACCGGACAATTTCCCGGCGTCAAAAACATGCAAAGGCCTGTCTTCCCCGATATTAAAATAATTGGTAATGTCCACCAGCGCTGAAATCGGACGCAACCCGACGGCCGTCAATCGGTCTTTCATCCATTGCGGACTTTCCCCGTTTTTGACGCCTTTAATTAGCCGCCCCGTAAACACGGGACAATCTTCCGTTTCAACGGTAACGCTTATCGGGCTTTTAAAAGAGGATTGAATTTCCGGGACAGGTGCCTCAACAAATTCGCCAAGACCGGCCGCCGCCAAATCGCGCGCAATCCCCTTGACACCCAGGCAATCGCCCCTGTTTGGCGTGACATTGACATCAATAATGACATCAGGTTTCAGTACTTCCGTTAAAGGTAATCCTACCGGCGTTTCCTTCGGCAGTTCCATAATGCCCGTATGGTCGTCGCCCAAACCCAATTCACGCTCGGAACAAAGCATACCGTTGCTCTCCACGCCGCGGATAACGCCTTTTTTCAAAGCTTCGTTATATAAAGGAATAATCGTTCCTTCTTTGGCAAGAACAACTTTCATCCCTGCATAACAGTTCGGGGCGCCGCATACAATCTGTAAAGCATTTTCCCCGTCAAACACGGAAAGAAGGTTCAACCTGTCCGCATTCGGGTGTTTCTCCTTTGTCAAGATTTCGGCTGTGACAAAACCGGAAAGCTTTTCAGCGGGATTGATAATCTCTTCAACCTCCAAACCTGTCATCGTCAGCTTGTCAGAGATTTCCTCCAGGCTGGCCGTTGTTTTTAAATACTCTTTTAACCAAGACAATGTGAATTTCATTTTTGAACCCCCGCAGCAAAACCTCTGATCATATTTGGCACATCCAAAGCGCCGAAACCGTAATTTTGAATCCAGCGAACATCCGCCTCAAAGAAAGTCCTCAAATCCGGAATACCGTATTTCAGCATCGCAAACCTGTCAATGCCGCAACCGAAAGCAAAACCTTGATATTCGTCCGGATCCAATCCGCAGTTTTTCAACACATTCGGATGCACCATGCCGCACCCTAAGACTTCCATCCAGCCTTTGCCGGCTTCAATCTTAAATTCGCCGTTTTCGCGGGAACAGCCGATATCCATCTCTGCGGAAGGTTCCGTAAACGGAAAGAAGGAAGGCCGAAACCGTACGGGAATATCCTCCACATTAAAGAAAGCTTTGGCAAACTCCACCAGGCAGCCTTTCAAATGTCCCATATTTGTCGTTTTATCAATAATCAGCCCCTCTATCTGATGAAACATCGGGGAGTGTGTCATATCATAGTCGCAACGGTAAGTCCGACCGGGCGCCACAATCTTAATCGGCGGCTTGATATTTTCCATTGTCCGAATCTGAACGGGCGAGGTGTGCGTGCGCAAAACCAAATCTTCTTCGCCGTCCATAAAGAAAGTAGCCTGCATCTGGCGGGCAGGGTGATTTTTCGGAAAGTTCAGCGCCTCAAAGCAGTGAAAGTCGTCTTCAATATCCGGTCCTTCCGCCAGTTTAAAGCCCATTTGGTTAAAAATGGCCAGCATTTCTTCCAAAACCTGATACACGGGATGAATTTTTCCCTCCGGTTTGCCGACTGTCGGCAAAGAGACATCCACGCGTTCGCTTTGCAACTTGGCTTCCAGCTCTTTTGCCTCCAACGCTTTCTTTTTTTCCTCCAGCGCGGTTGCAAAGTTTTCCTTCAACGCGTTGACCTGTTGCCCGTAGGTCTTCTTCTCCTCCAAAGAAAGGGAGGCCATATTCTTCAATAAATCGGTAATCGCGCCTTTTTTACCCAAAGCCGCAACCCGCATTTCCTCCAGCTGTTTTAAGGAAGAAGCCTTGTCCAATTCCTTAAACAGCTTGTCGGATAAACTTTCCACTGTCGTCATTGTTCTTTTAATTCCTTACTTATTTTTAACAAAGAAAAGGCCGCCTTCGTCTTAATAACAAAGGCGGTCTTCTTGATGGTTTTCCTAAAAAAACGCGTGCTTTTAATTAGACGCTCGCGCTCGCCTTTGCTTTTTCAACAAGGCTTTTAAAGGATTCCGTATCTGTCAGCGCTATGTCCGCGAGAACCTTACGGTCAATCTGGATACCGGCCTTGTTCAGACCGTCCATAAATCGCGAGTAAGTCAGGCCGTATTCCCTGACACCGGCGTTAATCCTTTGAATCCAAAGAGCGCGGAAATTGCTCTTTTTCTTCTTCCGGTCACGGTAGGCATACTGCAACCCTTTTTCAACCTTTTCCAGCGCAACGCGGTAGGCGGTTGAATTGCGGCCTCTGTAGCCTTTGGCCATATTTAAAATCTTTTTGTGTTTCGCGTGGGAAGTCATCCCTCTTTTTACTCTAGCCATTACTTATCTCCTTCTTAACCGTTCATAAAACGGGCGACCGTATTGAAATCGCACTTGCTGACATATCTTTGATTACGGGCTTGCCGCTTCATCTTATTGGATTTGTGAGATAAAAAGTGGCGCTTATTCATGGAATTTCTTTTGATTTTCCCTGAAGCTGTCAAAGAAAACCGTTTCTTCACAGCGCTTTTTGTTTTTAATTTGGGCATTTTTGTTTTCCTTTTTTAATTAAGTGAACATTGTCATGACCTTGAAGCATCCCATCGCTTCTTCGGCCTCTTTTTAAAGACTTTTCTTTATAACTCTTTTTTTTTCATCTTGCAAGTTTATTTTTTGCCTGTACAATGCTTTTTTATCTGAAAAATAATATCGGGAGGAAAAAAATGAAACAAATTGAAATTGACGCTTTGCAAAAATATCTGCAATCCAAATTAAAAAGTCCAGCTATTTCCGTTAAGGCGGGGCAGGGAAAAGATGCTCCGGCGGAAGTTTTTGTGAATGGTGAATTTTTAGCCGTGATTTATAAAAATGAAGACGAGGGGGAAATTTCCTATGACCTGAACATGGCCATCTTGGCCGAAGATCTGATGGGCTGCTGATACCTTTCTCTATTTTCATCACCTAATTTCGTAAACGCCTTTTCCCCTAAACTCCAAAAAGCCTTTATCTCTCAGATATTGAAGCTGCTGACGGATTTTATCTTTGATAAAGTGATTGTCGGGATGTTTTTCCTGTAAAATTTTTTCAAATTGATATGCTTCCTTCAAAGTAAAGGATTTTTCGGGCAGCTTTTCCAAACAAAGCATCAAATCCAAGGTCCATCCCTTTAAATCCGGTTTTATGTCTTTTAAAAAACATATTTTGTTAAACGCGGTTATAATTTCGCTTTGAGGTTGGGGATGGCTGTCTTTTATATAAAAAATCCGGCCGCTTTGAGGAATTTTTCCCAATAAGATATTGCATCCGGTCCAGCCTGGTCTCCGGGCTTTT
>CASFRQ010000045.1 GCA_949296785.1 uncultured Alphaproteobacteria bacterium | reverse complement strand
CGTTTTTATTACAAAGAGATTTTTACTTCTAAAAAAAAGAGGGATATGACGGACATTTTGAAAAAATTGTCCGTTCAAAGTCCCTTTTTCAATTCAACCGCATAAGAATACCAAAATATAAATCCCCGTTTTCCTTCGTATAGAAAAAAGAATAATTGCCATTCTTTTTTTTTGCATTACAATAAAAGAAAAGGTATGATGTTTAGGAACATTTGTTTTTAGAGTGTCAATGCTCGCGCAAGGCATAAAAAGAGCTATCTCCGCGATGCGATTTTTAAGACAAAGAATGAACAGCAAGGATTTTTTATGAAGTTTTTAGACCAAGCCAAAATTTACCTGAAAGCCGGGGACGGCGGTAACGGAGCCCTCTCTTTCCGCCACGAAAAGTATCTGGAATTCGGCGGACCGGACGGCGGCAACGGCGGCCGCGGTGGCAGTATTGTTTTTGAGGCCGTCCCCAATCTCAACACTTTGATAGACTTCCGCTATCAACAGCATTTTAAAGCTCAAAGAGGAAAATCCGGCGCCGGCAAATGCATGACGGGAGCCAAAGGCGAAGACTTGATTATTAAAGTTCCCGTCGGTACCGAAATCGTGGCGGAGGACGGGGAAACTGTCCTGGCCGACATGATAGTTCCCGGCCAGCGCTTTTTGGCGGCGAAGGGCGGTAACGGCGGACGAGGCAATGATTTTTTCAAATCCTCCACCAATCAGGCGCCCCGTTATGCCGAAGAAGGCGAACCGGGCGAAGAAATGTGGGTCTGGCTGCGTTTAAAGCTGATTGCGGACGCCGGTTTGGTCGGCCTGCCCAACGCGGGCAAGTCTACTTTGCTGGCTGCTGTTACCAAAGCCCGCCCGAAAATCGCCGATTATCCGTTTACAACTTTGCACCCGAATCTGGGCGTCGCTATGACGGATGGACAGGAAATCCTTCTGGCGGACATTCCGGGCCTGATTGAAGGGGCGTCGGAAGGGGCGGGTTTAGGCTTTAAATTCCTGCGTCATGTGGACAGGTGCTCTGTTATCATCCATTTGGTTGACGGAACGCAGGAAGATGTGGCGAATGCCTATAAAACCATTCGCAAAGAGCTGGAAAATTACAGTCCTCTACTGGCCAAAAAGCCAGAAATCGTCGCGTTAAACAAATGCGACAGCCTGCTGCCAGAGGAAGCGGAAGCAAAGAAGGAAGCTTTAAGTAAAGCCAGCGGCAAAAAAGTATTTGCCATTTCCGGATTTGCCGGAATCGGACTGACGCCTTTACTGCGCGAAACGGCCTCTTTTATTCACAGAGAAAAGAAAATCTCCCTACCGGATGATGAAAGCGGCGCAGACGAGGAAAACAGAAAAGAAAACATAGACAAGGAGAATAAAGAATGATACCCAAAACGCCGACCGTCTTGAAAAACAAAAAGCAACCTGCCGGCAAAACAGCATTGGACATTATTTTAAAAACTTTGGAGGACGGCAAAGCCGAAGATATCCTCTCTGCCCCTGTAGGGGACAGAACCAGTCTGACGGATACTTTGGTCATCGCCTCCGGTACTTCCGTCCGGCATGTGGCAGCTTTGGCAGACGCGTTGGAAAAAAACCTGAAAGACTTTGGGGAAAAGCCGAGAGTGGACGGCAAAAATGGTTCCGGAGAATGGATTATTTTGGACACGGGAAATGCCATAGTTCACCTTTTCCATCCGGAAACAAGGCTTAAGTACGATTTGGAAGAGTTATGGGGTATCCGCAAGGTTCCGGCCTAACAGAAAAAGCTTTCGGTTGAACCGGGATACGCGAAATCTCGGTTTGACCGAACCGGATTCTGATTGAACCTGTTTTAATCGTTTTTTCCCTTTTAAAACAAGTTCTTACAAAAAATTTTCTTCTTTTTACGCTTTCTTGGTTTTAATCCGCAAGCTTTTTTCCGAATAACTGTTTCAAAAGGAAAGAAAAAACTTAAAAACAGCATGAAAATTTTAGAGGTCAGACACAGAATTGAAATATTTTACCCGATAAATTTTTCTCCCTGCCGACCACCACTCTTTCCGATGCACCATCCCTCCTTTTTTTAGTTCCCTTTAATCCCTCTTTCCCCTCACAAACATGAGTCAAAGGGATTTTTTGTTTTTTTGAAAAAAAAGACCTTGCTTTTTTGAAAAAAGCGTTATAGGATGCCTTTATTATACATAAATATAAAAATATGACACGAATGGGAAATTAAAAGAATGACAGACCATCTGACGCCAGACTCTTTAGACAGCAGTTTCAAAGGAAAAGAAAAGGAAAAAAACTTAAAAAGTCCGGCCCTTTCCGATTCCGGTAAAGGAAAAAGTAAAGGCTTCATTAAAGAAATCCAGGGCAGCGTCCTGCATATCGCTTTTGAAGGCGCTTTACCCGCCATTTATAATGAGTTGCGTACCGGAGAAGAAAATTCCCTGGTGGTGGAAGTGGAAGGATATGCGGATGAAAAAACTGTTATCGGATTGGCTTTGGGACCCACGCGCGGTTTAACCCGCCATATGGAGGTCATAGATACCGGACATATGATTGAAGTACCGGTCGGCCCGCAGATTCTGGGACGAATGTTCAACACTTTCGGCCAGCCGATTGATGAAAAAGGCCCGGTCAAAACAGAAGCGTTCCACCCGATACACGCACCCGCCATTCCTTTGGGAGAAAGAGAGGTTTCCTCTGAGATTTTCGTCAGCGGCATTAAAGCGATTGACCTTCTGGCGCCGATGGAAAAAGGCGGTAAAGCAGGCCTGTTCGGCGGCGCGGGCGTCGGTAAAACGGTCTTAATTACCGAAATGATTAACAACATGGTCGGCCGTTACGACGGCGTCAGTTTGTTTTGCGGCATCGGCGAACGTTCGCGAGAAGGGGAACAGCTTTACCGGGAAATGCAGGATGCCGGCGTTTTGGATAAAACCGTTATGGTTTTCGGGCAAATGAACGAATCCCCCGGCGTGCGTTTCCGCGTAGCACAGACGGCTTTGACTATGGCGGAATATTTCAGGGATAACAGAAAACAGGATGTCCTTCTTCTGATTGACAATATTTTCCGATTTATCCAGGCGGGTTCGGAGGTTTCCGTCCTTTTAGGTCAAATGCCCTCCCGCGTCGGATACCAACCCTCTTTGGGAACAGACATCGCTGAAGTAGAGGAAAGAATTTCCTCTTCCAAGGAAGCTTCCATCACTTCCATTCAGGCCGTGTATGTTCCGGCGGACGATTTCACGGATCCTTCGGCGACACATACTTTTGCCCATCTGTCCTCCACGATTGTTTTATCGCGTGCCAGGGCGTCTCAAGGGTTTTATCCGGCGGTGGATCCTTTGGGTTCCGCCTCCAACATGCTGACCCCGTTGATTGTCGGGGAAAGGCATTACAAAATCGCCACGCAGGTAAAAAAGACTTTGGCGGAATACGAGGATTTGAAAGATATTATTGCGATGCTTGGCTTTGACGAATTACCCGAAAAAGACCAGCAGACGGTGGTTACCGCCCGCAAGCTTGAAAGGTTTTTAACCCAGCCTTTCTTTACCACACAGCAGTTTACCGGCATGGAGGGACGGTCCGTTAATTTGGAGGATACATTAACCGGATGTGAAAAAATCTTGTCCGGCGAATTAAACGATATTCCCGAAAATTATTTCTACATGGTCGGCAATATTGATGAAGTTCTTGAAAAATACAGGAAGGCAAAAGAAAAAGAGGAAAAGGGAGAAAAGGAAAACAAAGAAGCTTCGCCGAAAACGGCCGAACAAAGCGACACGGCGAGCAAACCGAACAGTAAAACGGAAAACGAACCGGACAGACACAAGCGGAACGAAAACGATACCTTTGTAAAAAAGGAGGGTAAATAATGTTGATGCGCGTGTTTTCGCCGACGGGAACTTTATTGGAAAAAGAGGTTGAAAAGGTTAATTTTCAAGCTCTGGACGGCGCACACACCTTTTTACCGAAACACGCGGATTATTTAAGCGTTCTGACGCCGGATGTCGTAACTTATGAAAGCGGCGGAAAAAAATCTTACATTGCTTGTAACAGAGGCGTTATTTTAAAGCAGGGGGAGAATGTTTTTCTTTCCGTCCGATCCGCGATTTTCAATGACGACTTAAAAGCCTTGATTGAACAAATGCGAACGGAGTTTAAAAAAGAAGAGGAAGAACGCAAAGAAACAAATGCCGTCATGGCCAGGCTGGAAGCCGGCTTAACCAGAGGCTTTATGAAACTGTCGGACAGGGGGGCTTTGCCGGATGACGGATAAGGAAATAAAAAAACTTAAAGCCGGAGCGAACGCCAAAACGCAGAAGGAACAAAAGGAAAGCCTGCTTAATCTTTTGATTTACCGGGCAAAGCAACGCTCTTTAAAAAGAAAACTCCTGATTTTTGAAACGGCAGGATATCTGGGGCTGTACGGTTCGTATATCATTGTCCCGACTATTTTGGCCGCATTTGCGGGCCGTTGGCTTGACAAACATTATCCGATTGAAGGTTTTTCCTGGGTTTTGAACCTGGTTTTGATTTTTGTGGTGTTAAGTTTTATCAACGCAACTCTATGGGCTTTCAACGAAGGTGTCAAAAAGGCGGAACAAGAACGCCGAAAAGAACAAGAAGCCGTAGATAAAGCCCTGAAAGAAGAAGCAGAACAAATGCCTGAAGATAATATAACAGAAAATTTAAATAAACAAGAGCTTGAAAAAAAGCCACAAATAAACCATCAAACAACCGAAGCTCAAAACACGGGAAAAAAGAAAAAACCTGAATCTGATAAAGGAGAATTATTATGAAAATTCCCAAAACCGCCGATTTTGTCAACATGTCTTCCATATCCGCCGGAACGGCCATCCTCTGTTTTTTGGCGGGTGTCGTCTTGGGGTATGCTTATTTCTACTCCTTATGGAAAACGGTGGAATATTTTTGCAATCATGACAAACGAAAAATTATTTTGTTTTGGTCTTTTTTGATAAGAATGTTCCTCCTTCTGACAGGATTTATCTTGATTGCGGACAAAAACTTTATCCGTTTGGCCATTTGTCTCGGCGGCTTTTATATTACCCGTTATGTATTTATCGGACATGAGGCCTTAAAAAGAAACGGGCTACGCGCTGCTTGCGTCAAAAATGAGAAGGATGTCGCAAAAAACCTTCCGGAACCTGAAATCACTTTAGGGAAAGAAAAAAACGCAGAAGAAAAGAGGACAAACCGTCTCTCCTTAGTTGAATCAAATGATGAAGACAAAACGGCGGATAAAAAAGAAATTATTCTTTCCGAAGATACTCTCCCCCGCGGATATGAAAAGAAAGAAAATCTTTCAGGTGAAAACCTCTTAAAACAAGACGGAGAAAAGACAGATGGCTGAAAATTTTGACCAGACAATCTTTTTCTCCTTGTGGACTTTTTCGGTTAACTCCACCTTGTTTTTCACATGGCTGGTAATGGGGTTGTTGGTTTTATTCGCTTGGATTTCCACACGGCGGCTGTCCAGTGATTTTGTCGTGTCAAAATTCCAAACGGTGGTGGAATTGCTTGTCATGATCGTCAGGGGGCAGATTTATGAGGTTTCCCAAGACAATCCGAAAAAATATATGTCTCTTGTCGGCACGATGTTTCTGTTTATTTTTACCTGCAACATACTGACATTTATTCCGTGGTTTGACCCGCCGACGGGGTCTTTATCCACAACGGCGGCCTTTGCCTTCTGTATTTTTGTCGGCGTGCCGGTTTACAGTATCCGCAACGCCGGTTTTAAGAAATATATCCGCAAATTTGTGAAACCTGTCCCTTTCATGTTGCCTTTAAATATCGTCAGTGATTTTTCGTCGGTCTTTTCATTGGCCGTCCGCTTGTACGGCAATATTTTCAGCGGCGTGATGATAGGCATGGTTTTAATGACCATGGTGCCTTTTATCATCCCGGTCTCCATGCAGCTTCTGGGGCTGCTGACCGGCGCAATTCAGGCGTACATTTTTTCGCTTTTGGCGGTGGTGTACCTTTCCGCGGTCGGACCGGAGGAACAATATGTTCCGGCTCCCGACCCTCTTTATTAACTCGTTAAATAAAAAAGGAGAAAAATTATGGATCCCATTTCACTTATCGGCGCTTTTTCCGTCTTGGCGGCGGGCTTGTGCATTTCCATCGGCGGTATCAGCGCCGGTTTCGGCGAAGGAAACGCCGCCGCGTCCGCTTTACAGGCCATTGCACAACAACCGGACGAAGCCGGCACCATTACTCGGACCTTGTTTGTTTCCATGGCGATGGTGGAATCCACGGCGATTTACTCATTCGTAATTACAATTCTTATCCTGTACTTCAACCCGTTCTGGGAAACAGCGGTGGCGATGGCTTCCAAATAAGTCGGAAAAGAAAAACAAGAAACATCCGTTTTTTCCTGACTTAAAAGCGGAGGGGAAAAGCGGAAGAAAAGGGAAGAACGAAAATATTCCGTTTTCTTCTCGCTTAAAAATAAGAAGAAAGCAAAGGGCTTTTGAATGCAGATTGATTGGATAACTTTCGCAGCGCAGATTGTCAACTTGTTTATCCTGATGTGGATTTTGAACAAGCTGTTATACAAACCCGTCCTCAAAGTCATACAGGACAGACAGGACAAAATCAACGCCAAAGTCCGGGAGGCTCAGGATTTAAAACAAACCGCCCTTCGGACAAGGAAAGAATACGAGGCGAAAACCGTTGCTTTCCAAAAAGAAAGGCAGCTTCTTCTCAATAAAGCGCGAGATGAAGCGGAAGCGCTCAAAAACACCCTTACGGAACAAGCGGCTTTGGAAGTTGAGCGGCAGCGGCAAAAATGGGCGCAACAGATGCAAAACGAACAGCGCGCCTTTTCAAACGAACTGAAAAGGCTGTTTTCCGAAGGCTTTCAAAAGCTGGCAAAACAGGCTTTATCCGATTTATCTTCTGTTTCTTTGGAAAAAGCCGTCTTTCAAAAGCTTAAGGAAAAAATGAACGCTCTGCCCGAAAAGGAAAAGGCGGACTTTCGCCGCCTGTACAAGGAAACAGCCCGGGTTTTAATCCTATCAGACAAAGAGCCGAATGAAGAGGATAAAAAATCCTTTTCCGATTTTATGGAAAAGTTTTTAAACTCCCCCTCCCCCCGGCTTGTTTACGAAACGGATATTTCCCTTGTGTGCGGGATAGAAATTTTATGCGGCGAAAAAGCGCTTTCCTGGAACTTAAAAGAATATCTGGACGGTTTTTCCAAACAACTGGAAGAAACTCTTTTAAACCTTTCACGAAAAGGGGAGAAAGCCGAACTTCCATCAAAAGCAACGGCGGACAAAACCTCTCCGGCTGAAGAAAAACAAACCGGACGAAAAGAATAAAAACAAAAATAAAAGGACTTTCCGATGTTAGAAAAAACGGCAAAAACAACTTTTGAAGCGATTGACGAGACAATCAAAGAAACCTCTTTGCATCTAAAAAATGCCCAAGTCAGCCGGGTTGAATCCATCAACGCCTCCGTCGCGCAGGTCTCCGGATTAAGGGATGTCAAAATGGATGAACTGTTGCTCTTTGACAAAGGCGTCATGGGAATGGCTCAGACTTTGGGGGAAGAAACAGTCGGCGTTGTCTTTTTAAACGACCCGTCCGAATTAAAAGCCGGAGACAAAGTCAGCCGTACGGAACGCGTGGTGGATGTTCCGGTCGGCGAAGGGCTCTTAGGACGCGTCATCAATCCTTTGGGGCAACCTTTGGATGAAAAGGGAAGCTTGAATTATACGGAAAAGAGGCCGATAGAAAGAGAAGCTTTTCCCATTATGTCCCGCGCACCCGTATCCGCCCCTCTGCAGACAGGATTAAAAGCCATTGATTCTTTTACGCCCATCGGACGGGGACAGAGAGAGTTGATTTTGGGTGACCGGCAGACCGGTAAAACCGCCATCGCCCTGGACACCATCATTAACCAAAAAGATTCCGGTGTCATTTCCATTTACTGCGCCATTGGACAGAGGATTGGCGCCACTGCCCGCGTGATTGAGGATTTGAAAAAGTATGGCGTCATGGACAGGACGATTGTGGTCGTCTCCTCCGGAGAAGACGAACCGGGAATGCAGTTTATCGCCCCCTACGCAGCGACTTCCATCGGGGAATACTTTATGGAACAGGGACAGGATGTCCTCATTATTTATGACGATTTGACAAACCACGCCCGCGCTTATCGCCAAATGTCTCTTCTCTTGCGTCGCCCGCCCGGACGGGAGGCTTTTCCGGGAGACATTTTCTACATCCATTCCAGATTGTTGGAAAGATCTACGCATTTAAGAAAAGAATTCGGCGGCGGTTCTTTGACGGCCTTGCCGATTGTCTCCACGGAGGCGGGAAATATTTCCGCCTATATTCCGACAAATATCATCTCCATCACGGACGGGCAGATTTACCTTTCAGCCTCCCTTTTCAACAAAGGCATCATGCCGGCGATTGACACCGGCCGTTCCGTCTCCCGCGTCGGCGGGGATGCGCAAAAACCGGCTTATAGTTCGCTTATCGGTCCTTTAAAATTGTTTTATTCCCAGTTTGAAGAGTTGGAATCTTTCGCCCGTTTCGGTACGCAGTTGGACAAAGAAACGGAAAAAAGCCTTCTGCGCGGGCAAGCCATCCGCCTTGTTTTGCAGCAAGTGCAATTCCACCCGATGGAAGTGACGGAACAAATCGCCGTCCTTTTTGCGACGAACGAAGGCTTCTTTGACGGCTTGGACGAAAAACAGGTCAAGGAAGCGGAAAAAATCGTCGCGCGACAAATGAAGGAAGACTTAAGGGGCGTCCGCGATGAAATTTTGGACGATGCCAAACTGACGGATGAGATGAAGAAACAAATGCGCGCCGTCTTTTCCGAAAAGCTTAAACAGGCAGGACTGATGAAAAATGACGATTGAAGCGCTTCAAAAAAGAATTAAAACGACGCAGGACTTAAGAGACATTGTCAAAACGATGAAATCTCTGTCGGCAGTAAATATCCTGCAGTATGACGAGGCACAGAAAGCTCTTGAGCAATATGAACAAACGATAGAAAGTGCTTTGCAGGGACTTTTAAAACACAATACTCTTAAAAACCTGCCGTCTCGTCCGGCACCGGGTAAAGGAAAAGCGGCCGTTATTCTCATCGGTTCTGATAACGGATTGGTCGGAAAGTTCAATCGGGACCTTTTGACACAAAGTGATTTATTTTTTGAAAAAGAAGGAACGAAATCGGTAGATTTGACTTATTTGCTCATCGGGAAAAGGCTCGCCTCCATGATGCGGAACAAAGGGCGTCGGATTTTTGCGCAGTATCCGAACGCCAACTCGTCCAAAGCCGTTGCCGCCTCGGCCGCTTTGTTAATGTCAGATTTGGACAGATTGATGAGCGCTCATCCAGCGCAAAGGGTTTTTCTTTTTTACAACAAGAGATTTCCGGGTAAAGCTTCCCAAGTGCAAAACAAGCTTTTAATGCCTTTAAGTCCCGAATGGATAAAAAGCCTGAAAGAAAAACCATGGCCGACGAACCGCTTTCCGACCTATTCCATTGAACCGAACCGCCTTTATTCCGAATTTATCAGAGAACATTTAATGACAACCGTTTGCGGCGCCTTGGCGATGTCTTTGGCGGCGGAGTACCACACGCGCCTGATGAACATGCAGGCGGCGGAGAAGAACATTGACGAAAGTCTGGAAGTCATGAATCTGAAATACCAGCAGGAACGGCAGGAAGCGATTACTTCCGAACTGATAGATATTGTTTCTGCCTCCCGGGCGATAAACGAAAAGAAAAAGCGGAAGGCGCCGAATAAAAAAACTCTTTCAATCTGAAAAAGCATAAAAAATATACTTTTAGAGCAGGCCTTCTCCGGAAAAGAAAGAGAAAAAAAATGCCTTCCCTCTATCAGGAAAAATACCAAAAACAGAATAAAAATAAAGGAAAGAAATAGCTGTTCTGTCTTTAAAAATCACTCGGAAACAGATGCTTTTCCTTCTCCAAATTTTATTATTGAAAACATAAACAATTACAAAAAAAACTGTTTTCAAAGCTTTCTTTGTCTTCATGACAAGGCTTTCTTCTCAACTTTCTTGTCACGCGAAAATAAATACAGGAGAAGCCAAGAGATAAAACATGATTTTTGCTTTTTAAATTTATCCGCTCCTTCCGTAAAAATAGAGAAAGAGCAAAAAACAATAAACGAAAACAGAAAACAAAATTTTTTCAAAATAGGAAAGCCGGTTGACTGCCCGTCTCTTCTTATTCCAAAACGGTATCTTTATGAATTTAGCAATTCAAAACACCGCTTTTCCCTCCCCTAAATTAAATTTTAAATCCTTTTAAAAGATACTTAATCCTCAAACGAATTTGTGAATCGGAAACAGCCTCTCTTTTTTGTTTTTCTGAAATGCCAGAACCAAAAAGTTTCAAATGCGCCCGCACTCTGGAATACAATATCGGCGCGTCTATCGCCGTCATCAGCATCAAGACAATCCCTTCGGCGGAAACCTCATTGACCAAAAGGTTTTCTTTTTGCGCTTCTTTCACAAGGCGGACTAAAAAATCAACCTTAGTTCGGAGCTTTTCTCTTAAAATATCGCCTAAAGAAGAATCCTCTTTGACAAAATCGTAACTCATTTGATATTCCAGCATCGGATATTGCTTTGTAAAACGAGAAAAAATATAAAGAGCCTCTTCAATCTTATCCAACAGAGGAAGACGGGCGAGATGTTCAATTTCCGCAGGTTGTAAAAGTTTTTCCCTCAGAGAGTTAAAAACATGGCTGATAAAATTCTCTTTGTTTCCGAAATAGTAAACAAACATTCCGGGATTGACCTTTGCATTTTTACAAACAGCCGTAACTTTCAAAGCCTCAATCCCCTTTTCCAGCAAAATGTCCAACCCCGCTTGAAGCAATTGCTGATCCATATGTCTGCTTGGCCTTGGCATCTCATGTTCCTTTCAAAAAATTATCAGAATTTTATGTATTTATAATTATGCTCTTTTATAAAAAAAAGCAAGCCCTTTGAAAATTTATTGACTTAAAAATAAATATATACTTAAGAATATAATCAAAAAAATATACAAATTTTTTTTGAGTTTTTTATTAACCTATTGATTTATAATGAAATTTTTTCAAAACAAAAATGTTGACAGAAAGAAATGAATATACTATATTATGACTTACGGGAAGGAACCGTTCTTCCTATGGTTTGCACCTAAAAAACAGTTGTCTGTTTATTTCTCCCCAAAAATGGGTGCAAACGGAAAGAGAAGGGCTTTTTTTTATTCTCCCCCTGCCCCTCTTTCCACTGCCCCCGGGACTGCCGGGGGCTTTTTTATATTACCCTCTTCCGAAGGAGAACATCCCCGCTCATCCGAATTATTCATTATATTTACCTGTCTTCATCCATCGGATAAAAAAACTTCGGTTAAATTTTGATTGATGTATAAAGATTCTTAGCTAGGTCGTGACATGAAAAAAGAATAAAAAACGATTTTACCGAAAAGCTGTAATCTGTCAAAAAAGGCTGAAGAGGAAAAGCCGAAAAAATAAAAAGAAACAATCAAATACCCTCAAAATACTAAATTGAGGAAAGCTGGGGAAAAGAGGCGACCTCGCTTTCCTTTTTTCCTTCTTGTTTCATTTTCAATTTGCGTTTCTATGATGCAAAATGAAGTGTTATCATAATTGAACAAAAACTTTTATATTCCCTTACTTCTTCAAGAAAATTCTTCTTTCCGAAAATATTACAAAAAGCTGCTGATATTCTTCTTTTTGAAAAAAATATTCACTTAAACTTCCAAGCACCCTTTAAAAATACTCTTCTTTCGGAAAGGCAAGCCTTTGAAAAAATAGGGAGTTATTTGCAAACACCCGGAACAGCGTGCATTTTTCGCCTGCAAAACAAAACTATCGGCGATCATTGGACCGTTATGACGACATTAAGCACAAAAAAAAGTAAAATCAAGATGTTTGACAGCTATGGCCTTACTTCTCTTTCTTTAAAAGAAATCCGATGGGCTCCAGAAAAAAAGAATGCCGTCCGGCCGACTCTGTCAAACCCGACGGGAGCTATCTTCCCAAAAAAAGGAATTACTTTTATTCCGAAACAAGGTATTTTCCTCCTGGAGACATTTCCTCAGGAAAATTAAATCTTGTTTAGTTCAACAGATAAAAGCCGGCGTTTTTTCCGCCGGCATTTTTGATAAAAACTTCTCTACCTTCCGATATATTCTGAACAAAAAAAGGGGGAAACAAAAATTACTGAGCCGATGCGGTCGGTGCCTTTGTTACGGTATCCACCTCAATTTCAAAAGAGGTCCACCCTTTATCCACCTCACCTTGCAAAATGACGGTATCTTCCTCCGTCACATCCACGCCGCGCCAATCTTCATCGTCAATTTCCACCTCAACGGTGCCCGTCTTATCCTGGAACAGGTATTTTTCATTACCGATTTTCTGGATAATGTTTCCTTGAATAGTGACATACGCCTCATCATTCAAGGCCTTAGCCTCTTCCACCGTTACGACCATATCCGTCGCCCCTTTCGGGCCGTTAAACGCCGCAAGCGCCGATAAAGATACTCCGGTCAGACACAAAACCACTGCAAATAAATTTTTCATTTTTAGTCTCCTCTTAAAAAAACAAAGGTAGAATAACACAACTTTAAACAAAACGCCAATTTTTTTATGAAAAGCTATCCTGACGATTAGGTTCCCCCTCCATAGAAGTATGAGAAGGAACGATATTTGTTTTTGCCCCCGCCCGGACGAGCAAATCAATAATTTCCTTCGGCCGACCTTCAAAATATGCAATATCCAAAACCGAATATCCTCCCGGCGCAATATGATTAACATCCGCCCCTTTTTCAATCAGGTAACGGATAACTTCCGTATCCGTTTCAAACATCGCGGCATAAGATAAAACATTTTTTCCGCTGTCATCCACCGCCGAAATATCATTGCCCAGTTCCAATAAAAGACGGACCGTCTCCATGTTCGCGTCATTTTCTACGGCCACCATTAAAAGCGTCATTCCGTCATAATATTCGGCATTCACTTTACCGCCCGCGTCGGCCAACATTTTCAGCATTTTAGCATCTCCGCCGTCTTTTGTCACCGACAAGCTCATGGCCGAAGACGTCATCGTCCCCACCGAAATATTCGGGTTCGCCCCCGCCGCCAGTAAAGCTTCGGCAATAGAATATCTTCTTTGAGAAACGGCTACCTCCAACGCCGTCATGTCATACATTCCTCTGGCATTGACATCCGCGCCTTTTTTAATCAGGTAACGAACCATTTTATCATTGCTGTTAAACACGGCCTCCATAATCAAAGGATTACCGTCAGCCGATTTTGCATTCACATCCAAAGGAAAATCGGAGGCGAATTCTTCCATATCTCTTACTTCCATAAAATGAGCAATATGAAACGGAATTTCTTTATAAGCCTTGACCAGTAAAAAAATAAAAACGGCAAGAACAAGGCAAAGAACCCCTCCGACGGCGAGCAGAATTTTTTTCCAAACAGGCATTTTGTTTTCCTTTCATCGGTTTTTATAAATATTCTGATTATATACTACTTATACACAACTAACAGCAAAATAAAATTTTATTTTTTTCTTTACGCCATATTGTGTTTGAAATTTTTGACAAGCCGGGGTATCCTTCTTTTGCGAAAGACATCAAAGCGTTTGTTTGGTAAAAGAAAGAGGAAGATGATTAAAGTTTTCT
>CASFRQ010000044.1 GCA_949296785.1 uncultured Alphaproteobacteria bacterium | reverse complement strand
CATTGAGGCTTTATCCCCCTTCGGCTTGGAAAAATACATCGGAGAGAACGGAAAAGTTTTCGGCATGGAAAGTTTCGGCGCCTCCGCCCCTGCGGGAAAACTGATGGACTATTTCGGCTTCACGCCCGAAAAAATTATGGAAAAAGTTTTACAACACCTTGAAAAACAGGTATAGAGAAAAAGAAAAGCAATTTATTAAATAAAATAATCTAATCAAGGAGAAAAAAATGGCACTTGTCAGTTTAAGACAGCTTTTAGACCACGCTTCCGAATACAACTACGGTATTCCGGCGTTTAATGTCAATAACATGGAACAGATTTTGGCCGTTCTGGCCGCCGCGAACCGCGTGCAGTCGCCGGTGATTATTCAAGCGTCCAAAGGCGCGCGGGCGTACGCCAACGACGCCGTTTTAAAACATTTGATGATGGCGGGCGTGGAAATGTATCCCGACCTGCCCATCTGCGTGCATCAGGACCACGGGCCGAGCCCGGCCGTTTGTTTCAGCGCGATGATGAACGGCTTTACTTCCGTAATGATGGACGGTTCTTTGCAGGCGGACGGCAAAACTCCCGCTTCCCATGACTACAACGCGCAAGTGACGAAAGAAGTCGTGAATGTTGCCCACGATATCGGCGTTTCCGTTGAAGGCGAGCTGGGCGTCATCGGCTCTTTGGAAACCGGCAAAGCCGATAAGGAAGACGGCCACGGCGCGGAAGGCACCCTTTCCAAAAAGCAGCTGTTGACCGACCCGGAAGACGCGGTGAAATTCGTCAAGGAAACATCCGTTGACGCTTTGGCGGTTGCCATCGGTACCTCTCACGGCGCGTATAAGTTCACGCGCAAGCCGGACGGCGCCATCCTGTCCATTGACACGATTAAACAAATTCACGCCAAACTGCCGAATGTGGCGCTGGTGATGCACGGTTCTTCCTCCGTACCGCAAGATTTGCAGGATATTATCAATCAATACGGCGGCAAAATGCCTCAGACATACGGCGTGCCGGTGGAGGAAATCCAGGAAGGTATCAAATACGGCGTCCGCAAGGTGAATGTGGACACCGACTGCCGCATGGCGATGACGGGCGCCATCCGTAAAATCTTTACGGAACATCCGGAAGAGTTTGACCCCCGCAAATATCTGAAACCGGCGATTGAAGCCATCCAGAAAGTTTGCGAAGCCAGATACGAGCAGTTCGGTTCCGCCGGACACGCCGGAAAAATTAAGGCGATTCCTTTGGCCGAGATGGCAAAGCGCTATCAATCCGGGGAACTGGCGCCGAAAATCGGTTAAAGCTTCTAAAAAGTTTGTGTAAAGGGAAAGGCGCTTTGACCCCGATCGCCCGAATCTTTAAAAGTTCGGAGAAGCAGTCGGAAAAGCGCCTCTTTCTTAACCGTTTGCAAAGAGGAAAATTACCCTCAAATCGGAAACGTAGAACCGAAGGAAGTAAAACCGGAATGAAAAAGAAGGAGCAGGAACGGATAAATGAAAGAACCCCTTATCATTTCCGGATTAAAGAAATCTTTAATAAAAAAATCCCTTACTGTTACAGGGTGAAAGAAGGCTTTTTCCGTTCAAACTTTCAATGAGCCTTCTGAAAAAGTAGGAAAAACAAAAAATAAAGAGAGAAGAAAAATGGTTCAAATTGCTCCGAGCCTTTTATCCGCAGACTTTTCCCGTTTAGGGGAGGAGTTGTGCGCCGTGGACAGAGCCGGCGCAGATTTAATTCATCTGGACATCATGGACGGGCACTTTGTACCGAATCTAACCATCGGGGCATCCGTTGTAAAAGCGCTGCGCCCCTACAGCGCAAAGCCTTTTGATGTCCATCTCATGCTGACCGATCCGGAAATGTTTTTTGACGCTTTTCAAAAAGCCGGCGCCGATATTCTGACCATTCATGTGGAATTGGCCGAAGAACTGGGCGGCACGAAAGATTTGGCGTCTTTGCTGCGTCGCATAAAAGATTTAGGCATGACGCCGGGGTTGTCCCTGCGCCCGAAAACGGGAGCGCGGGCGTTGTGTCCTTACCTGCCCCTCATCGGACAAGTACTTGTCATGACGGTAGAACCGGGATTCGGCGGACAGTCTTTTATGTCGGATCAGTTGGAGAAAATTCGTCAGATTAAAGAAATGGTTTCCGGCAAGAAGTCGGAAAAGGAAAATATCTCTCAGCCTTTTGGAAAAAATCCGGCTGACCGGCCTCATCCGGCGACAAACGCCGCCCCAACCTCCCCCCTTCTTTTTCAAAAAGATAAAGACAAAGAAAGAAGAGAAACGGAAAACAGCTTCCTTTCCGACAGCGGGTTTACCGACACTTCCTTGAAAGAAAAACCGGAAGAAAGCAAGGAGAATAAAAATTCTCTTTTCCGGCCGCCTTTTTCAGTTAAAATAGAGGTGGACGGCGGTATTAACGATAAAACGGCTCCCCTGGCGAAACAGGCGGGGGCGGATATTCTGGTTGCCGGGACAGCAGTTTTTAAAACGCCAGATTACGCGGAAAATATCCGGATTTTAAAAGAAGGCTGAAGAAAAAAAGAAGATTAAAGAAAAAAACAACAGCGCCAACAAAGGAATAAGAAAGAAAAACGGAAGAAAAGAGGTAAAGAAAAAACTTGTCCCATCCGACAAAAAGGAAGAAATAAAAGGAAGACAGATTATTTTCCCCGGCTTCGGGTTTTATTTTTTAGAACGGGAAAGAAGCGAAGAAAAACCTTTTAGAAACCGTTTTCATCGCCGATTTAAAAGGAATTTTTTCAAGCCGCAAAGGATTCTTATATAACCTTTTCTCAGGCTTTCGTAAAAAAACAAGGAGAACACGACCAATGACGGACAAAATTATGATTGTGGAAGACGAACAGGCTCTCGTCACGATTTTGGAATACAACCTGGAAAAAGCCGGGTACGACACCGTCGCCGTTTCGGACGGAAAAGAAGCGCTGGACCGCGTTGAGGAAGAGGACCCTTCCCTTGTCCTTTTGGATTGGATGTTGCCGAAAATGAGCGGGATTGAAATCTGCCGCGAAATCCGAAAAATGCCGCAAATCGGGCAAGTGCCGATTATCCTCTTAACCGCCAGAAGCGAAGAACAAGATAAAGTCAAAGGCTTGTCCACGGGCGCGGACGACTATGTAACCAAACCTTTTTCCATCCCGGAATTGTTGGCACGGATTAAAGCCTTGCTACGCAGAGTGCCGCCGAAGCCAAGTGTTAAGACACTTTCTTACGCGGACATCACTTTGGATTTTGAAAAAAAACATGTGAAAAGAGGCGACAAACTGGTTCACCTGGGGCCGACGGAATTCAAACTGCTGGCTTGTTTGATGAGCAAACCTCAGCTTGTTTTTTCAAGGGAAAACCTATTGAAAGAAGTATGGGGCGAAAACATTCATGTGGAACTGCGCACCGTGGATGTGCATATCCGCCGCCTGCGCCGTTCTTTAAACAAGGCGGGGGAGGACTTTATCCGCACCGTGCGCTCGTCCGGCTATTCCATTGACACCTCTTCTCCCGTCGCGGAAGAAAAGAAGGAAGAATGCGTTTCATAAAAAAAGCCGAGTCATCGTCAGAAAATCGTATAAAATCCCGCCGATATAAACCGGCATAAAACAACTTGTTTAAAATTCCCGGAAGCAGTCGGCGCTCCCGAACCGGTTTGCCCGAAATTTTCAAAGGCACCCATCGTTGAAGAAAGAGACTCTTCCAAACCGTTTTTTAATGAAATAAAAAGCTTACCGAAACAGCCCTCTGTAAACAAAAAAACGGGCGCGTTTTGTTTGCAAATTCTTTTCATACCTAAAACGGTCAAGAAAATTGAAAGACCGCACCCCTGCCCCCGGCAAGCGAGAAAACGCAACAAAAAAACAAAACGGGAAAAGAGGAGGAAAGCTTTTATCCCATAACCTGCTAAAATGGCTTTTTTAACGGAGGAAACTTTCTTTAGAACATAATCTCCTTAAAAAGTCCTTGTATTCTTCTCTTCAAAACGAAAAGACAGCCCCTCTCTTTATTCGGTCGGCATGTTTAAGGTAAGCGGACAGGGAAACCGCTTTTTGTATTTCCCTGTTTTCTTTCTTGTCCAACAGAAATTTGTCCGCCCGTTATTATCTCCCGTTATTATCCGCTTTGCGTTATTTGCAATCCCGATGGTGTAAAATCGGCAACGCTTTTATACCGGCCGAAGAGAAAGGATAAGCAAAAAACATTCCTCTTTAAGTTTTCAGACTGTAACCGTCCTCCGTACTTTGAAGGATTTTTCCTTCCTCATCGCGCATTTTTTGGCGCAGGTTGTAAATATGCGTTTCCAAAGTATGGGTTGTCATTTCCGGCGAATACTCCCACACCTTTTCCAACAGGTTTTCTTTTAAAACGGGCTCTCCTTTTTTCTGAAAAAGATACTGCAAAAGGTCAACCTCTTTTTCAGTCAGCTTGACCGGTTCGGACAACTTTTTGCCTGACAAGACTTTTAGCCAGGGATTGAGCGTGAAACCGGCAAAGGAAATATCTTTCAAGGAAGCCTGCCTCAAAACAGTCTGTGCTTTTTTCTTCAAATCACGCAAATGAAAAGGCTTTTGGATTAAAACCACCTCCGGCGGAAGAGGTTTTGACAAGGCGTCCCCTCTTTCGCCGCAAAGCAGCAAAATCCGGCCCTGAAACCCGTTTTTAAGCAAAAGCCGACAAAAACTTTCATCTTCATCCACAATAAAGCAATCCGCTTTGTCTGCCCCTTGCATCGCCGTATCGCAAAATGCAATGTCAAATTCCTCGTCAAATCCGGCTTTTAAACTTTCTGTCATGAAAGGGTCGGAACTGAAAAAAAGAATCATGCTCCCTCCTTTTCGGATACATCTTTCTTCGGATTTTCTTTTTCTGTCGGGCCGTTTTTCCCCTTTTCCCTCGGAACTGAGGCAGAAGCTCCCGCCTCCTTCGCCATCATCATCCACAAGCATTTCGCCGTCAAGTCAATCCTTGTTTTCGGCAAACTGCGCCCTTCAATGAAAGCACCCGCATATTCTTTGATTTCCGGCGCGTATAAAGATCTCCCTCCGCCTAAGGAAACCCATTCCTGATTCGGCAAAATGAAAAAACTGAAAGACAGCTCCTCCTCCATCCGGGCACGGGAGAGAGCCGCTTCTTCCCCCGAAAGGCGCAACGCCATTGCCAAGAGGCACCTGTTTTTCATACCGTCTCGTCCGTAAGCGTTTTCTTTTAAAAAAGTATCTGTTATCGTTTTAGTATGACGGAGAAATTCCTCTTTTTCCGTCTGTTCATACCGTTTTAAAGCCGCCAGAACCTGAAAAGCGTACTCTTCTTCGGACAAAGGTTTTTCATTTTGTATCGCCGCGTTCAAAAAAGAACGGTCTAAAATGGAAAGCGGACTATAAGCGGAATTTTTTCGCAACTGTTTTAATTCGGCCATTACATACCACAAAGCCGCCGGCACGGATGAAACGGGATCGTCCGCAAAACCCGTTACGCCCGCCATCCATTCTTTTTTGATTTTTGAAAAAGTTTTTTCATCCCCGGACGCCTGTTCATAGTTTTGCAAAGTTAAAAGAGCAAAGCCCGTGGCGACAGCCTCCGCGCTTCTCTTGCCCAAAGAAGAGTAGGCCGGACGAACCAAATCTTTCTGCATCGCATAAAAAGAAACAAAACGCCCGCCGTAATTCGTTTCAGAAGAAGCGTTTTCAAAAGCTTTTAAAGCCTTTATAACTTCAACGGACTCCGGTTCCGCCAAAGATAAAATATACGCCGCCTGCGTCTGATGGATTAAATTATCCCACGGCGTTGCCTCGCCGGCGACAAAATCAAACTCATATTCAAAAAAACCGTCGTCATTCTGATGGCTTTTGATAAAATCCAAACTTAATGAAGCACGGTTGACGGGAGGGGCTGCTTCCTCTTTCTTAAAATAAGAGAAACAAAGACCTCCAAGAAGACACACAAAGGTACCGAAAAGAAAAAATTTCACCAAAAACGGCTTCTTTTTGCTGGTCATTTTAAACCTTTCATTTTATACTAGGCAAAAATTTATTTCTCTTATGTTTTTTAGAAAGTATATAAAGATTGTCTCAAAAAGTAAAAACAAAAGTCAAACTGAACAAAAAATCCCTTTCTTTAGTCGGCCGACTTTGGAAAACTTATGTCCTGAAATATAAATGGCATATTTTGTTGGCCTTGTTTTTCATGACGGTGGAGGCGTTGGCCGAAGTCACAACTATCAAGCTTTTGCAACCCGTCGTGGATAAAGTTTTCGTGCAAAAGGCCGTTTCCGTCCTTATTCCTATTTCCATCGGTATCATCCTTCTGTTTACAATACGCAGCATCGCCTCGTTCGGACAGTCGGCGTTGATGGGACTTATCGGCATGCGAGTGTTAAACGATATTCAGAAAGATTTGTTTGACCATCTTATCTGCATGGACACCGCGTTTTTCAAAAACAACCCAACCGGTACCCTCATCTCCAGGTTTACGGCGGATATCGGCCTTTTACGCGGTTCCGTCTTGAATGTCATCACCGGTATGGGGCGGGATATCACGACACTGGCCTTTATTATTTTCCTGATGTTCCAGCAGGATGCTTACCTGGCCGTAATTGTGTTTACCGTTTTTCCCGTTGTTTTCGTTCCGATGTCCAAATTGGGACGCCGGATGCGCAAAAATTCCAAAATGTCGCAAGAGGAAATCGGTAAGTTCGCCTCCGACGCGGAAGAAGCGTTTCAAGGCATTGATATTGTCAAGTCTTATAATATGGAAGGTTATGAACAGACAAAGATTTTCAAAAGAATCAGTTATATGTTCGTCTTGGCTTACAAAGGAGTGCAAACAAAAGCCTTAGCCCGTCCGGTCATGGAATTCATCAGCGGCTTTGCCATTGCCCTGGTTGTCTATATCGGCGGTAAAAGAGTGATTGAAGGTTACTCCACGCCGGGACAGTTTTTATCCTTTATCGGCGCTTTGATGACGGCGTACACGCCGATTAAATCCTTATCCAATCTGACCGTTTCTTTGCAGGAAGCTGCCGCCGCCGCGCAGAGAATTTTCACCTTGATTGATATCCGTCCTTCTATTGAAGACGCACCGAACGCCGTCCCTTTAACAGGCGGTATCAAGGGAATAGAGTTTAAAGAAGTCTCTTTTTCCTACTTACCGGATGTACCGGTTATTGAGGACTTTTCTCTCCGCGTCAAAAAAGGACAAACCATTGCTTTCGTCGGCGCCTCCGGTTCCGGTAAAACGACTTTGCTGTCTCTCCTGCCGAGGTTTTATGATGTGCAGAGCGGGGATATTCTTATTAACGACATGCCTTTAAAAAAACTGTCTTTGTCTTCTTTGAGGCAGCATATCGGGCTGGTCAATCAAAATGTCATTTTATTTAACGATACGGTTAAAGAAAATATCAGATTCGGCCGCTGGGACGCAACCGACGCGGAGATTATAGAGGCGGCAAAAAAAGCCTATGCGCATGACTTTATTATGGAAATGCCGGAAGGTTACGATTCTGTCGTGGGAGAAAAAGGTTCTTCCCTCTCCGGCGGACAAAGGCAAAGAATTGCCATCGCCCGCGCGATTTTGAAAAACGCCCCTATTTTGCTGCTGGATGAGGCGACCAGCGCTTTGGACACGCAGGCGGAACGTTATGTGCAAGAAGCGTTGGACGAATTAATGAAAGGAAAAACGACCATTGTCGTCGCCCACCGACTTTCCACGATTATCAACGCGGACAAGATTTATGTTCTGGAAAAAGGACGGATTATTGAATCCGGTACGCATGAAGAGCTTTTACAAAGAAAAGGGGCCTACGAACACCTCTATCAACTGCAATTTAAATCGGAGGAAGAATAAGACAGACGGCGAATGAAAACATCCGGACTTAGGACAAAGCGCCGTAAAAACAAATTTATTAAAAGCAAAGGCAACGATTTTTAAATTTTATAAAAAAGCAGACGGTCGTAGCAAAACCGTCTCGCAATAACGGAGGGATAAATGAACTCAATTTCTTTTTACAGAGCAGCTACTGTCGTCTGTTACCCTTTTATTTACCTTTATCTGAAACGCCGATTGAAAAAGGGTAAAGAAGATGCCATGCGCTTTAACGAAAGGCTCGGGAAACCTGTCATGGCGCGCCCGGAAGGGAAACTTGTCTGGATGCACGGCGCCAGTGTCGGAGAATGTTTATCCATGTTGCCTTTGATAAAAAAAATTATCTCTGAAAACAAAAACACCTATGTCATGGTTACTTCCGGCACGGTTACTTCCGCAAAATTATTGACTCAAAGACTGCCGGAACGCTCTTTTCACCCATCTATTCCCATTGATTGTCCTCGGTGTGTTATCCCGTTTATTAAGCACTGGCATCCGGATGCCGCTTTTTGGTTTGAGTCTGAATTTTGGCCGAACATCCTGACGGAAATTAAAAAGAACAATATTCCGCTTATCCTCTTAAATGGGCGGGTTTCGGATAAATCCTTCGCCTCTTGGAAAAAACATAAAAGTTTTATCCGGCCGATTCAGGAATTGTTCACCCTTTCCTTCGGCCAAACGGAGGAAAACGCCCGCCGCCTGAAAGAGCTGGGGGCGCCGAATGTGGATTGCGTCGGTAATTTGAAATTTTCCGCCTCTGCGCCTGTCGTAGATGAAGAAGAACTTTCCAGACTACAATCCCTTATCGGAAACAGACCGACCTTCATGATGGCCAGCACGCATGATAATGAAGAGGAAAAAGGCGGTAAAATTTATCTGGAACTTGCAAAAAAATATCCGGACCTTCTCATGATTGCCGTTCCCCGCCATCCGAACAGGGCTCAAGATATTTCAAAGGCGCTTGCCCGGTTGGGACTTTCGGTTGCCCAACGGTCCAAAGCGGAAGAAATCACTCCTAAAACAAATGTGTATCTGATGGATACTTTGGGCGAGATGGGCTTAGCTTATAAACTGTCAAAACTCATTTTTGTCGGCGGTTCTCTTATTCCCTTCGGAGGACAGAATATGCTGGAACCCATGAGAGAGGGCGCCTGCGTTTTTGTCGGCCCGCACGCTTTTAATTTTAGAGAAATCGTGCAGGAAGCCTGCGAACAAAACGCTCTTGTCCTTGTCAAGGATGAAGAAGATTTGAAAAACAAGCTGGATTTTTATCTTTCCCGACCGGAAGAAATCCCGTTTATCGGGGAAAAGGGCAAAGAGTTTGCTCTCGGTCAGATGGGAGTTTTGGACAGGGTTTACGATAAAATCAAACAATGGGTTTAAGAGGAAGCAAGTTTAACCAAATTCCCACCAATTCCAGCAACTTTCCTTTGAAATCCGTTTGTTTTCCACCGGGCGGGGAAAGGCAGGATACCTAAAAAAAGCAGAGACTCGTAAACAAAGAAGGACACCTGCCGGCTAGTTGAAGGAAAAACAGGCTATTGAAAGCTTAGACAGGATACAGTATACCAAAACAAGAGAGGCATCTAAAAAATCTGATATAATCCTCCTGAAAAGATAAAGAAGATAAAAGAATAAACTGCATCAAAACGCACAAGAAAAAAGAAAAAGGAGACAACCGTTTTATGAAAGCGCCGTCTTTCTGGCAGAAAAAAAAGTCCGTTCTTTCGGTGCTGTTGGCGCCGATGGGGTATCTTTACGCCCGGGCAACAAAAAGGCGCTTGGAAAAGAATGAACCTTTTCGGGCAGGATTAAAAGTCGTCTGCGTCGGTAACCTGGCAGTTGGAGGAACGGGGAAAACGCCCGTTTGTCTTGCGTTGGGTGATTTTTTTCACAAGCAGGGACAAAACTTTTTTTATCTGAACCACGGTTATCGCAGCAAGGAACAAAATATCCTTCTGCCAAAAGGCAGCGTTTACCGGGAAGGGCTAAGCGACGAAGCTTTCATTTTAGCGTCCAAAGCGCCGACGGTTATCGCCAAAAACCGAAAAGAGGGGGCTCTGCTCGCTCAAAAAAGCGGCGCAAAGCTTTTAATTATGGACGACGGCTTTCAAAACCCTTCTTTATACAAGGATTTTTCCTTCCTGGTCGTTGACGGAGAAAAAGGATTCGGTAACGGACGCGTCCTGCCGGCGGGACCTTTGCGTGAACCCGTGCGGGAGGGAATACAACGCGCGCAGGCCGTTATTCTCATCGGACAGGATAAAACAGGCGTCCTTCCCTTCTTGGAAAACATGGAGAAAAAAAGGGGGCAAAAACTCCCCGTTCTAAAGGCGGAAATCCGTCCGGACGAGATACTTATCCGGGAATTAAAGGGAAAGCCTCTGCTGGCTTTTTGCGGCATCGGACGGCCGGAAAAATTTTACAACATGCTGAAGAAAGAAGAGTTGACTGTTTCAAAGACGATTTCTTTTCCCGACCATCACCTTTATAAGGAAAAAGAATTGAGCAACTTGCTGTCCTTGGCAAAACAAGAAGGGTTAATTCCGGTAACTACCCGAAAAGACGCCGTCAAACTCCCTCCTTCTTTCAGAGAAAAAATTAAGATAATGGATATTGAACTGGTTTTTAAAAATGAAGCCAAGCTTAAAGAACTGATGCGGGATTTAATTCAATGACAAAAGAACTCAGAGGCGTCAAGCCCAGAACATTCAAACAAAAATACTTCAGCGATCCGGTTTCGGCCTTTGTCGTTTTCTTTTTTCTGCTGATTTTTAAGATTCTCCCCTTGGACGCGGCGTCTTTTTGCGGGGAAAAACTGGGAAGCCTAATGGGGCTTCTGTTCAAAGCGAAAAATAAAACGGCGATACATAATCTGACAAAGGTATTTCCGGGTAAAACAGAAGAAGAAAAAAAGCGGATTATCCGGGAGATGTGGAAAAACCTGGGAAGACTGTGCGGAGAAATTCCTCACCTGAACAAAATCGTCCGTACCCGAATGCAGGTGGAGGGAAAAGAACGGCTGAAACTGGCGGCAACACAGGCGCATACGCAAACAGGAGGTTTTTTCTTCTCGGCGCACATCGGCAACTGGGAACTGTGCATCCGTGTCGCTCAGTATTTCAATATTCCGATTCACGGCGTTTACCGGATGGCAAACAATCCCTGGATTGAAAAATTCCTTTTTGAAAAGAGACAGGATGATAAAAGCGAACTTCTGCCCAAAGGTACCGTGGGCGCCCGAAAGATGATTGCCGCTTTAAAGAAAAAAGAGTGGATTGCCCTTTTGACCGACCAAAAAGCCAACGAAGGTATCGCCGCGCCTTTTTTGGGCTTTGACGCTATGACGACGCCTTCCTTGGCGAAAATCGCTTTAAAGATGAAGCTGCCGGCCTACCCCGCGCACATCGTCCGCTTAAAAGGGGCGCATTTCAAAATCGTCATTCAGGACAATATCCGCCCCGACCTGCCGGATACGGACGAAAATGTTTACCAGATGACAAAGAAAATGAATGAAATCATTTCTGATTGGATTTACGAACGCCCGGAACAATGGCTGTGGATACACCACCGTTGGGACAAAAAGGAATACAAACTTAAAACAAAAAAATAAAGAAGACTGAAAGGACGCATATACATGGAACCTTCGCAAGAAAAAAGCGGAACCCCTCTTTCATCACAGCTGTTAGCCGATTCGGTCAGCCGTTTCAAAACACATAACAAACAAAGAGGAATGCGTGTTTTTGTGGCCGGCGGCGCACGCAGCGGCAATGAGCTTTCTTATATGAAGGAAGCCTATAAACTCGGAACACAGATTGCCAAAATGGACTTTCACCTGGATTTCGGCCTTTCCAATTCCGGCATCATGGGAGCCGTTGCCAAAGGAGTTTTTGATTACTGGACGGAACATAAAGACAAAAACGCCGTAAAAACCGGAAAATTTCCCATTCAGGGCATTACGACGAAAGAATACCTGTCTTTGTATGAAAAAAGCGAAATTCTGACGGAATTAAAGAATATTGTCGTTACAAAAACTTTGGAAGAAAGAAAAAAGAAGCTTCTCAAAGCGGACATGATTGTTTTTGCGCCGGGGGGAGTCGGCACTTTGGACGAACTGGCCTATGACTGCGTTGCGATGCAGGACGGCTTTTTGCCTCTGAAGCCCTTTGTTTTCTTTAATGTGAACGGTTTTTTCCATCACCTGGTGGAATATTTAAAAGAAATCCATGCCAAGGGTTTTGCCGATCCTCTGCCGTTTATTGTCGTGGACAACAGTGTGGAAGCCGGCATGATTTTTGAAATTTTAAAGTACAAATTCTTTTCAAAAAAAATTCCGCCGGAAAAAGTTTATGGGTTCATCCGTCAACTGATTTACGAATTTCCTTATATTTTAAGGCAGAAAAAAAGAAATCCGCGAAAAACCATTCGTGCCATCGTTCACAAAATGGATATGATTCGGCAGTCTGGTTCTCCTCAGGAACAAAACACTCTTAAAGTTGAAATAGAACAAGCTTATTTGAAAAAAGAAATCAGCCGTATGTACGACCGCCTGGTTAAAACCGGGACAGATACCGGCGTTGTCAGTACCAAACTGGAAAAATTGAAAAAAAGACACACTTCCTTAAGCGAAGGCTGAAATTTCTTTGACGAAACAAACCGACGCCGTCCGGCAATCAAAAAAGGCGGCGCTGCGGTGTTTTCCTTTCGCTTTGAAAATCGCGACGGGACATAAAAGTTTTTAATAAAACCCTTAAAAGAACAATTCCGAACCGTTTTTTCACTTACGACTTTCCGAACGGTTCCAAAGAAAAGCCTTTTATAAAAGGAACTCTCCCTTTTTATAAAAATCTTTTCGGAGAATGAAAAAAGGTTCTTTATTTTACTGTTTTTAAATTGTTTGAATAAAAATACCGACGAATGTCCCTTGCGTATTTCTTTCGGTTCCCTGTTTTTCCAGATACCTGAATTTCAAAACAGCAAACAATCCTTATTCTGATTTCTTAGAGGAGAACGGACGGCGTAAATCCGTCAGAACGCCTTGAAGAGAGCGGATTTCCTGAGAAGAAGGCGACGCCCTTAAAAAAACAGCCTTCAAATTATCCAACATAACCTGCCTTTTATCCGGAAACCTCAAATAACCGCAGGCATCCAATTCTTCTTCCAATCGCGAAAAAAAAGCCGTCAATTCTTTTTTACCCGCAGGCGCGTCCAGCCGAGGACGATGCAAACGGGCTTCTTTTAAATAGTTTTCCTTTGTATATTCATATGCCGTAATCAGTACCGCCTGCGCCAAATTCAAAGAAGGGTGCAAACTATTTAAAGGAATACGTACTAAAACATCTGCCAATGCTAAATCTTCATTTAAAAGCCCTGTCCTTTCAGGACCAAACAAAACGCCTGTTTTACCGGGAAAGTTTTCCTGCTTTTCATGAAGAAGGGAAACGGCTTCGTCCAAAAAAACGACCTCTTTTTGTAAATCACGCAACCGACCTGTTGTTGCCGCCAAAAAAGACAAATCCGCCACCGCCTCTTCCACCGTTTCAAAAATTTCTGCCCGCTGCAGAATCTCTCCGGCACCGGAAGAGGCATTCACTGCCTTCTCCCCCTTCACATCTTCCAAAGGGGCCACAATTCTCATTCGGTAAAGACCGCAGTTCATCATCGCCCTGGCGCACATTCCTACATTTTCTGCCAACTGCGGCCTAACAAGGATAAAAACAGGCATTGGCTGACTTTCCCGCGGCAGGGAAACTGTCTTTTTTAAGCCGGACATTTCTTTCACTAACCTCTATTCATTTTATAAAAAAACATATCCCAAACCCATCTTGAAAAGATGGTATAACAGTTTATCAGTTTCTATCAATACCTTAATAAATTTTCAAAGAAAGATGTTTTAATCATATAACATCGTGTCTAAAACCGTTTTTTTAATTTTCAGACAAACAAAAGCCCCAAAGCTCGCTCTTAACTACCACCTATAGGCTCTGTTTTAAAAAGAAGGGCGAATAATTTTCCTTTTATTTAAACGCGGCTGACGGCGAACAGCGTTTATCTTCTGCTGTTCTTGCAAAGAAAAAACAACATTTCCATTTTTGTCGGAACTGCCGTTCTGCCCGGAAGAAGAAATCATTTCTTCCTTTTCCTGCTCGGAAGGAATATAAGATTTTTTAAAAAAAGAGGTTGTCTCCTGAATTTTTTGTTGATTGAATCCTTCCGAAAATAACATATTGGAAGATACCTCTTGATAAAAAGCCCTCGGATCCTTGACTATTTTATTGTTCAAAGCGGCTTCCTTTTCCTGAATTGAAATATTTTTATCAGTCTGTTCGCCTAAATCGGCATCAAAACCAAAAACACGATTTTTTTCCATCCGTTCTTTTTCTTGTCGGACAAGTTCCGGATTCTTTGGGTTTTGTCTGGCAATTTCTTCCAACCTTTTTTTCTGCTTAGCCTCAATCCGGTCGTTCATCCTTTTTAAATCCATGTACAACCGTTTCATATACCGAGGATTTCGTGCCTGAGAGGGTGGTTTTATCTGATTTTTTTCTTGGGAAAGAATTTGCCGGTATTCCTGCTGCCATTGCTTTCTGTTTTCCAAAGGATCTTGACCACGCGAGGCAGGGACAACTTCACTTGGCTTCGCGACACATACGGAAATACCTATCATAAAGAAAAAAAATATTTTTTGAATCATTTCATCACCCTGACTGCAGACTTACCGCTTTGAATCCAAAATCCTCAGAGAATTCATCAACAGGTTTTCAATAGAAAGCCCCGTCCCCTGTTCCAGACCTTTTGCAATAAAATTATACCCTTTGCGAATCGGATCCGACTGATCCCCGTTTTGCAAGTCGTTCAGCGCCGCTCCGATTTTATCGCGCAGATCACTTGGCGCATTACGGATAACATCATCCAATTCCGGCGGAATTTCATACCCCAGTTTGCGCAAATGCTCCGTCATTAAAAGCATATTGGTAATATTCACTTCCGGCGCGATCATTTCCTGTCCCATTGCCGTGTTAAAAGTCGTATTTTCTCCCGTAAATTCCGGCAAAGGAATTCCCATCGTCTCCCCGCGGCGAACCTGCTCCTGCTCCTGAAGAGGAGAAGATTCTGCCCATGGATCCGCCGGCAAAGATCCTAAGTTCTGAGACTGCGCAATATTGTAAAAACAAACGACCGCCCCGGCCAAAAAAACTATTTTTTCAAAAAAAGCTCTCATTCGCCCTCCTCGCAATTTCTCTATCTTACCAAAAAATTTACTTTTTCGCCAATGACTGTTTTTTAAACTTCATAAAAAACAAAATTCCAATCGTAAGAGTCAAAAGATAAACAATGCTGACCGTTCCCAACACAAGCCACGGATACACCAATGTCAAAGCGACAACAATCAGCATCAAAAAACTCAGGTAAACGCGGATTCCTTCCGACACATGCAGATGTTTCAGCGAAATAGTCGGAATACGGCTAGCCATCAAAAAAGCGCTTAAAGTCATAAAACAAGAAACAAAAACGGGATTTCTCAAAAAAGGCCATTGAAATTGAAGCCATAATGTCAAAGGCGTCAAAGCAACAATCGCCCCGCCCGGCGCCGGCAAACCGACAAAAAAATGCGTCCAATACGAAGGCATCGGTTCCTCGTCAATCATCGTATTAAACCGCGCCAACCTTAACGCGCAGCACATAGATAAAAGAAGAACAAAAACCCATCTGGCACCGACGGCATCGGCAATCTGCGCCACGGAACTGCCGGAAATAACCAATGCCCGAGCCGTCTGATCCATCGTCCACTGATAAAGCAAAAAAGCCGGCGCCACGCCGAAACTGACAAAATCTGACAGGGAATCCAACTCTGCCCCGAATTTGGAACTTGTTTTCAGCATCCGGGCCACCCGGCCATCCAAACCGTCAAACACAGCGGCCAAAATTAAAGACAACACCGCCATTTCCCAGCGGCCCCAAAAAGAAAAATTCAAAGAGGATACACCGAACGCCAACGCCAAAAATGTGACCGTATTCGGACAAGCCTGACGCAAATGAGCCTGCATCGGTTTTTTCTTTTCCAAGACCTCTTTTACTTTCGGCGTTTTTGACATTTACTTGACAGCCCCCTCGGCTTTTTTCTGTTTTCCTTCCAAATCGGCCAACACCGTCTCACCGGCGACCATAACCTGCCCTAAAACAACTTTCGGCATTACCCCTTTTGGAAGAAATACATCCAACCGGCTTCCAAACCGAATCATACCGAAACGTTGTCCCGCTTCCAATTTATCGCCTTCTTTTAAAGGACAGTAAATCCTTCTGGCAACAAGACCAGCGATCTGAATACAGCCGACTTTTTTACCTGAAGGCGTAAGAATGGAGATTTCCTGACGTTCGTTATCTTCACTGTCTTTATCGGAAATATTTACGAATTTTCCCGGCCGGTATTTCATTTTATGAACCGTTCCGGAAACAGGAAAACGATTGACATGAACATTAAACACACTCATAAAAATACTGACACGGGTAAGAGGTTCTGTTCCCAGATCCAATTCTTCCGGAGGAACCATTTCCTTTATATTACTGACAATTCCGTCCGCCGGAGAAATGACCAAAGAATCCCCTTCCGGCGTTACCCGATCCGGATTGCGGAAAAAATAATAGCAGAATACGCATAACACAGCACCAATCCAGCCGAGAAACGGCAAAAGCAATCCCGCGACAAAAGAAATCCCGATAAAGACAAGTAAAATTTTAACCCCTTCCGGATGTATCGGGGGCAAAAGGTAACGTTTCCAAGAAAGATCTACCGTATTCGGATTATTGTCAGTCATTTAAAACTCCTAAAAAAACAAAAATATACAAATATGTATTTAATTTATGCCAAAAGAGGGATAAAAAGCAATAAAAAAACCTTCAAGAGGGATAAAAAGCAATTATGTATTTAATTTATACCAAAAAAACTTCCGAGAAACGATTTCTTTTGCCGAAGGAACAAAAAGAATAAAAAAAAGGTTGATTTCATAAAAAAAAGGAAGTACACTCCTTTCAAATTTTTCGGAGTGTAGCTCAGCCTGGTAGAGCACTACGTTCGGGACGTAGGGGTCGTGGGTTCAAATCCCGCCACTCCGACCAAGTTAAGAAGAACACCTTTGGGCGTTCTTTTTTTTGTGTTTAAAGAAGGGAGTTGAAGCCACAGAAAGTGGATTCGGATGCAAATCTTAGTCACATGAAGAATGCCGGTATGCGCCGGCATAAAAACCAAGAGAAAGGGCCCTGTCTTACAGATGAGAATATCCCCTATTTAGACCTTTTGCAACCCGCCATTCTTGGAATGATGCGAACGGGTTTGATGCCTTAGTGCCTCGTCCCGGATTAAACCTTTTTTAATCCATCGTTTTTGTTTTTTCAGTTTTGAAAACAGACGGAAAGGAAAAATAAAAATCAGTTTTTCCTAAAAAAACAATTTCATCCGAGAAATTTTTTTACTGATAAAAAAATACCTTTTTCCTTGTTTCCTGAATAGCAAAACAGAAACAATATTGACATAATTTTTTGAGAAAATAATATAAATAAAATTAAAATTTTGATTAAAGAGTAACCTTATACTCAAATCCCAATTAAATATGATGCCTATTCAGCTCTTGGATTCAGAACTGGTGAATTCGCTGCCGTGGATGGATTGATTGAGACTATTGCGCAAATCAGAGGTCTGTCTGAAGAGGAGAACCCTTTAAAACAAAAATACAAAAACCACTTTGAGATGATTGATTCTCTTAATTCCTTTTTACAGAAAAATGCCAAAAGGACGACGGAAAGAACAGATATCACAGCTCTTTCCATGACAGACGCTCAAATGGAACAAATGGAAAAATCTTTTACTCGTCTCGGGATGTGGCGGGAAAAGAAACCTTCGTCTAACACCTATGATGCCGCCTTGTTAATGGGCGCGGCGGAAGGAGGGGTGCGCCCGCGTGTTCATCAGCAGGCTGAAATGCTCTCAACTGGAACGGAAATAAAAAATATTGTCATTTTAGGGTGCAAACACAAACTATAGCCTTTAAAAAAATCCGGAGAAAACCTCTCTTTTCCGGAACCAATCCTTTATAAGATGCTGGCAGAACAAATTTCCAAAAGGGAGGAAAAACAGTCACGGCAGAAGAAATACAGCAAAAAGTTCTTTCAATCCCGGTAAAAGGGACAAAAGTAGATGAATTATCCGAAGAAATCTCCGCTCATCCTTATTTTAAGGATATTCGTTGGCCGACGGAAACCGATTTAATTGAAGCTGTTGTTAAGGAAAATCCGGCTTTTGCCAACCAAAAGTTAAGTCGTTCATACGCCGAATATACAAATAAAGCAATCGGACGGCACCGTTAAAACTCAAAGAGCGGACACGGGTAAAACCGTTAACGAAGCAAACCGCCGGCATCCGTCCATCTTTCAAAACAATACCAAAATCCTGGCAATTTTATCACAACCCTATACGCGTAACCAAATGACAAATATTGAGCTTAATCTTCCTTTGGATGCTGAAGTGGATGTCATCGGTAAAGGATTAGAGGATTCTGCCGTCTCAAAAGAAGATAAAATGCGGCAATTTACTTTATCCGCCGATTCTTTTGCCAGAACCGTTTACGCCGTCCGTGAAGATATCAGACAAAGGGATTACTCAAAAGTTCACGTCTCTCTTTTACAGGCCGGTCTTCTGGGCAGAAAATAAAGGATTGTTTTCTTTATTTTAAAATTTATTCCTTTTAAAAGAAAAAGGGGGGAAACATTTTTATTGCTTTTAATGAAACAATCTCTTTCAATTTAAAACTTTCTTTTATTTTCATTTTTCTTAACAAAACCAGATAAGAGACAGAATATAAAAATTCAAAATTTTTATGTCATTTTTCATGGACTTTTTTGTTTTTTGGGATAAACTTTTCGGTAGGCGTTTTGCACCCTGATGAGAAATGTGAGAGTTTTCTCCCCCTTCAAAATCAGATGATTTGTTTTAACTCAAACAGAGATTTCTATGAAGAAATTTATGTACGTCGCCGCGACATTGATGGATATGCTGAACGTGTAAAAAAATGACAAGGCTGCTTTCTCCTGCTCTAAAACGGGGGAAAGTAGCTTTTAAGTTCTGCCTGTTTCCGCATTTACCTTTTACGCATGAATAAAATTTTTTCCATTCTGCTTTTTTATCTTTTAATGCCTTTTTTCTTTTTGGAAACGGCAAAAGCTTTTGAATTAAAAGAAAAAACTACCTCAACGGAAAAAGACATTGCTTTTTCCGACGAATGGTTGGCGCTTGTCCATTACAGACCGGCCTGGCCGAGTGGTGTTAAAAGCACTATAGATTCTCCCTCCTTTTTTCTGGCAAAAGACGGAAAAACAAATCCCGAAGCGGAACTGCGCGCCACGCTTGCTCTTTTCAACGGTTCCGGCCGTCAGGAAGAAAAATGCCTTTTTCCCGCCCGTCGGAAATATCTGGAAAGGAAAGGCCTCATCCACAAACCTTTAGGTTCCTGTCCAGAATACGAACAATTTAAAAAAGATTTAAATCCGGCTGGCGTCACATTGATTTTTACAGACGCTTATATGAACAATCCCGCTTCTTTATTCGGTCATACTTTATTGCGCATTGATATCCCCGAAGGTAAAACGCAGCTCATTGCCCATGGCGCGAATTACGGCGCATTTGTGGATGAGAACAAAGAAAACGGCATTTTATTCGCCGTCAGAGGGTTAACGGGAGGATACGCCGGCGGCTGGACCGTCAAACCTTACTACCGCGTTATTCAAACTTACAACAACATAGAAAACAGGGATATCTGGGAATACAGCCTGAATTTCACAGCCGAGGAAACCGACTTTCTAATTGACCATTTATGGGAAATCGGTAACACGCAGACAAGATACTTTTTCTTTACGGAAAACTGTTCCTATATGATTATGGAACTGTTTGACGCCGTCCGGCCTTCTTTAAAGCTGGCAGATGATTTCCCGATGCAGACAATTCCTCTGGATACTTTAAAAGCCGTTTCCGAACGGACCGGTTTCGTCAAAAAAACAGCCTACCGCCCCAGTCGGCAAAAAAGAATCATGAACGCTTACCGCCAAATGGACGGTCAACAGAAAAAAGCGCTGCTTAACCTTGTCAACGGAGCAAAAGAAGCGGAAGAAGAGCTTTCCGCTCTGCCAAAACCCAAACAGGCGGATGTGACACAAACAGCCTACGAATATACACAATATCTTTATGAAGCGGGGAAAATAAATCTGGCAGAATACCGAAAGCAAAGTTTTCCTTTCCTGGTCATGCGACAGAAAATAAAAGAAAAAGAAACTGTCCTTCCCCCGCAGGTACCGGCGGAGCCGACAACTTCTCACGATTCGGCAAGCCTGTCTTTTTCTTTCGGTTCGCAAGGCGGGGATGTTTTTGAGGAACTGTCTGTCCGACCGGCTTACAACTCTTTGACAGACCGGCCGGACGGCCTTCTTAAAGGCGCTCAAATCAACTTTCTCAATACCCAAATCAGATATTATAACAGGAAGGAGAAACTGACTCTTCAGAAATTTTCCCTGGTGGAAATAGCGTCCGTCGCGCCGGCAAACGCTCTTTTCCATCCTGTTTCTTACCAAATAGAGGCTTTTGCCGAACGGGAAAAAAACTTAAAAACAGAAAAAGAAGGAATAACTTATCAATTTAAAACCGGCGGAGGCGCTTCTTTTGAAATAAAAAATGATGTCTTAGGCTTCCTTTTCATCAACGGGCTATACAAAACAGGAAAACTCCTTCCTCACAATCAGGGTATCGGCGTTTCGGCCGCCGCCGGGCTTCTTGCCTACTTTCAAAAGGGGCAATTGTCCGTTCAGGCGGAAAAAACCTTCTCGGATAATGAAAGTCTGCAAACTTTTGAAGCAAAAGCCTTCTTCACATTCCCCTTATCTCGTAACCTGGCCTGGCAGGCGCAATACCGTTTTTTCAAGCAGTACGGAAAGACCCAAAATACCTTTCAGACCGGACTGCGCCTTTACTTTTGACTTTTTGGGACGGACAGCTTCTTATTAAAATCCCTCTTCCTCGGATAACATATTATTTTTTTTAGGAAAAGAAAAACAAACGAGAAAATTTCTTTTTTAAAACCCCCAAAAGAGAGGAATAAAAGATTTTTACAAAAAATTTGATTTTCCGCATAAAAAAGAATAGAAATAATCAGTTGAAAGAAAAAAATAATAAGGAATAATCAGGTTTGCAAAAGGATATCATCATACAAGGAGACTGCGTGGAGGCAATGGCCGCCCTGCCGGCAGGTTCCGTTGACCTTATTTTTGCAGACCCTCCTTATAATCTGCAGCTAAACAAAAGTCTTCTGCGCCCGGACAATACGCCTGTCGCCGGCGTGCAAGACGAATGGGATCATTTTGAAGATTTTAAAGCTTATGACGATTTTACGCGCGCCTGGCTGCGACAGGCTTTTCGGGTTTTAAAAGAAAACGGCACTTTGTGGGTCATCGGTTCTTATCATAATATTTTCCGGGTCGGCGCCGAATTGCAAAATCTGGGTTTTTGGATTTTAAATGATATTATTTGGACCAAATCAAACCCCATGCCGAATTTTAAAGGCCGGCGCTTTACAAACGCTCATGAAACACTCATTTGGTGCGCTAAAAGCCCGCGGGCAAAATATACTTTTAATTATGAATGCATGAAAAGCATGAACGACGGGCTGCAAATGCGTTCCGATTGGTTTTTGCCCTTATGTACGGGCAAAGAACGGTTGAAAGATTCCGCCGGGAAAAAAATCCACGCTACCCAAAAACCGGAAGCGCTCCTCTACCGTATACTCCAAGCTTCTTCCCGACCGGGGGACATTATTCTGGACCCTTTTTTCGGCACGGGAACTTCCGGATGCGTGGCAAAAAAACTCGGGAGACATTATATCGGCATAGAACAAAACCTGACGTATGTCAAAGCGGCTGAAAAAAGGTTGGCCGAAACGGAACCCGTCTGCGGCACAGAGTCATTAATCTGCCCCTCCACCAAAAGGTCGGAGCCTCGTCTGCCTTTCGGATTGCTTTTGGAATACGGCTTTTTAAAACCGGGGCAAAAACTATACGACAACAGTCGTTCTTTTAAAGCGACGCTTCAAGCGGATGCCCAAATAAAGTGCGGAAAACTAAAAGGTTCCATCCATCAGGTCGCCGCAGCTTTGCAAAATGCCCCGTCCAGCAACGGATGGCTGTTTTGGCATTTTGAAAATAAAAAACAAAAAACGGTAGCCGAAAAAGAAATCCCTCCCTCTTCAGAAAAGAAATCCACTCTGAACAAAAACGGCCCAAATCT
>CASFRQ010000043.1 GCA_949296785.1 uncultured Alphaproteobacteria bacterium | reverse complement strand
CTGATGCGTACTGTCATGTTTTTTACACCTCTTGTTAAAGTTAAAAGAAAAGCATGCTTGGTTAAAATTTAAACGGGAATTTGCCCCCCATCGGCGGCATGCCCGGCGGCAGCATGGAACTTAAGTTCTTCATGGCTCCCATCATTCCCAGCGGGCCTAACTTTTTCATCTTTTTCATCATTTCGGACATCTGCTCGTATTGTTTGAGCAGTTTGTTCACCTCCTGCACCGTGGTGCCGGAACCTTCGGCAATTCTTTTTTTGCGCATGGCTTTGATGATGTCCGGATTTTTTCTTTCCTTCTTTGTCATGGAAAGAATAATCGCTTCCTGCCGTTTAATCAGCTTATCGCCGATTTCAGAGTTTTCAATCTGTTTTTTGAACTGAGACAGGCCCGGAATCATCATCATGATTCCTTTTAAATCGCCCATTTTTTGAATCTGGCGCAACTGTTCCAACATATCGTTCAGGTTGAAGGAACCGCTCATCATCCTTTGCGCCATTTTTTCGGCGTCTTCCTTTTTGATTTTGTCCATCGCGGTTTCAACAAGGCCTACGACATCGCCCATACCTAAAAGGCGGCCGGCAACCCGTTCGGCGTCAAAAGCTTCCAAATCCTCCGGTTTTTCCCCGGTTCCCAAGAACTTAATCGGCTTGCCGGTTACCGAACGCATAGAGAGGGCGGCCCCCCCTCTGGCATCGCCGTCCGTCCGGGTCAGGATGATTCCGGTAACGCCCAGCTGTTCGTTAAAAGCTTTGGCAACCTGTACCGCGTCCTGTCCGGTCATGGAGTCTACCGTCAGGAGGATTTCCGCGGGGTTGGCTTGTTTTTTGACTTCTTTCAGCTCGTCCATCATCTGTTCGTCCAGATGCAATCGGCCGGCGGAATCCAAAATCAGAACATCGTACCCGCCTTTGGCGCTTTGCTCAAAAGCGCGTTGCAGAATCCGCATGACGGTTTCGCCTTCAACAATCGGCAAGGTATCCACGCCGGTTTTAACGCCCATTTGCGCCAGCTGTTCGCGAGCGGCGGGACGGTAAATATCCAGGGAAGCCAAAAGGACTTTTTTCCTGTCTTTCTTTAATTTCAGCCCCAGTTTCGCCGCGGAAGTCGTTTTTCCGGCGCCCTGCAAACCGGCCATTAAAATAACAGCGGGAGCAGGGACATTTAAGTTAAGGGCACTGTCTTTGTCGGACAGAACCTCCACCAAAGTATCATTAACGATTTTAACAATCTGCTGAGACGGTTGGACGGACTTGATAACCTGCTGACCCAACGCTTTTTCTTTGGCCGTTTCAATAAAGGACTTGACGACGGGAAGGGCGACGTCCGCTTCCAAAAGGGCGGTTCGGATTTCTTTCATCGTTTCGTCCAAAATCTGCTCGGAAATAACGCCCCTGCCGGTCAGCTTGTCAAAAACGGATTTTAATCTGTCAGCCAAAGAGTCAAACATTCTTTTTTCCCTTTAATTCGTCCTTATAATACATAAAACCAAACGCATCAGTGCGTGTATTCACGGGCTGATGTATCTCCGCAGAGACTGTTTTTATCGGTACAGTTCTTGAAAAGATGCTTTCTTATGGCACATTTTCTTTTCAAAGTCAATAAAAAAACACTTTTACCGAAAGAGAAAAAAAAGGGCTTTTTATAAAAAGAAAGGCCCTTTTTTTGAAAGGCGATCAGAGTGAGAAAAATAAGGCGATTATTGTCTATCTTTTTGTTGATTTTCTGTTTCCCTTTTTGTATGATAAGAAAAAGTTATTTGTAAACGAGGAGGAAAAAATGTACCGCGTTGCCTTTTTTAACTTGGACGAATTCGGCCGACATCTTTTGCAGGCGCTTGTCATGAATCAAAGGGACGATATAGAAGTCCCCCTTGTCAATGAGCCGAACGGTTTGTCTTGGCGTAAAAATTCTTTGGAAAAGGAAATGCGGGAAATTAACCCTGCCTGCTGCCTTTCGCAGGATGAAAAAAGTTTGGAATACAACGGGCTGCGAATGAATTTCTATCAGGAAAGGGATTTATCAAAGCTGCCTTTGCAAGAAATGGATATCAATACCGTTGTTTGCAGCAATCCTACAATGAAATATTCAAGGCATGAAGTGACTTTTTTCTTAAAAGCCGGGATTAAAAAACTGATTTATATCAGCAATAACGAAGAGAAATCCGAAATTCATATTTATAAAAACAAAGGGACGGTGGAAAAGCCTAAAATTAAAAGCTACCGGTTGCCGTTTTTTTTCGGGAAACAGTTTTTTATGTTGTTCCCGAGGAAAAAAGACGACAGAGTTCGGGTGTTTATCAACGGAACAACGCCTTTTGCCCGTTTCTTTTTCAAAGAGGCGAAAAATCATCCGGTTTTTAAGGTCAGCTTGGTCATGGACGATGTTTTAAGCAAGAAAGACGGCGTTTTTATGATTGATTCCAATGATAAGGATTTGGATAAATTTTATAATGAAGAAATGATTTTTTATTCTCAAAGAAAAAATCAGCGGGTTCTGAAAGATAAAAATGTTTATAAAACTTTTAAGCCTGAGGTTGTCTTGAATTTTAAAGAATTTTCTTGGGATGATCTGATTGTTTTATCGCAGTACTATCATTCCAAAAAAACAGATACCTTAGTCAGCTTTTTACCGGACGGACAATTGACGGTTTTTGAGGTGGGCGGTGGCAAAGTATGGCAAGTCAAGCTGGAAGAAAAGGATATAAAAGACAGTCCTGTTCTGTCGTTCATTATGAAGCAGAAAGAGCGATTTGAACTTCTTAATTCTTCTCAAAACGAAACGGAGAAGGAAAACAAAGTTCAAGTTCCGACAGGAAAAAACGCCGGTGTAAAAGCTCAAGGAGGGGTGGTCGCCTCCGTCCTTTCCAAAAATATTCAGAACCAGAGGGAATAGGAATGTAAAAAACGCGGGGAAAACGGATGAGAAAATAGAGAAACAAAGAAGGATCAAATGGAAAAAAAAGAAATAAAAAGAGTGGCTGTTTATGGTGTGAATGCTTTGTCCCGTGGATTTTACGAGTATTTTTTTGAAAAAAACGATGAGGAGTTTGAACTGGCGGTGATTGTTCAGGTGAAAGAAAAGGGAAAACACCTTTCTTTCCGTGAAATACAGAAAATGAGAGCTTTAAAGAAAGATTTTAAGTCAAAGTATCCCGGTGTTCCTTTTTTAAGTGTTGACGGTAGTTGTCCCGTTCCGTGGGAAAAGTATAATGTGGATGTCGTAGTTGATTTTACGAAGGCGGAAGAGGGCGAAAATATGGAAAAAGCTCTTTTGAAAGATTTTAAGGAGCAGGCGTCTTTTCATTTTCAGGATGAAGGGTTGTCTCAGGTACATGTATGCTCTTTCAGCAGAATGGCTGTTTTTACCGCGGGAAAAAGGTATCCCGTGTTTGAAACCCAGATACCGCAACCCCGAGCGATGACGCAAATTAAAAATGCCGGTATTTCCCCTAAGGGAGTTTTGTTAAAAGTGGAAGAAAAGAAGGAAAAAGGCCGATGACTTCCAAAGATATTGATTTTAAGCAAGTGGTTGCCACTTTGAAAGAAAAAGAAGAGTTTTCCAGAAAAATCGCTTTTTTCGGCGTAAATCCTACTGCCGCGGAGTACTTGGAATTGTTGGCAGAGGAAGTTGCTCAAGGTGCGCAGCAAAAGGTAACGCTTGTAAACACGGCCGGTATGGATGAACAAGGGTTTGTTTTTGTTGCACCGCAGAAGGATACCTCTTTTGATTTTCGGACAGGTAAGGCGGTCCGAACTTCTCAGGGAGTACGGAAAAGGACTTTGTATTTTCAACCGGAAATCATAAATCAACCGGACTTGAATAAAGTTTCATGGAAAGAAGTGGATGAGGTTTATGATTTTTCCTATGGCGGTTTTTCACCGGCGCAGCAAGCTTTGAGACATATGCAAAAAGGCGGCTCTCGTTTGAGTGTATGTATCGGCACTTACCCGGAGGCTGTTTATGAAAAAGACGGAAAGAAAATCTCCCTCGGTTTGACACAAGACTCCTTTGAAGATATGTCCAATATGCGTTTTTTAATCAGGGACGCTCTTTTAAATGGAATAGGGGAAGTTCTTGTGTCCTACCCCGAAGAATGGGCGAAGGAAGGCAGTATTTCTTTTATTCGCCAGGCGGGTAACAGGGTAGGAGTTGAGTATTGTTTCAGTGATTCTGTGCTGGAAGACGATATTGCGGTCAGCGGCGGTTCTTTCCTTTTAAAACAGGTGGATTCTTTTTTAAAATCCATGTCCTTTGAAATGCCGTCTCCAGAAGATTTGAAAAAAAGAACTTTCCGGGTTTATGAAGTTTCTTCGGATTTTTCTTTTGAACAATCCCTGTGGAAAGCCAGACATTACTTGTCTATTAATGAAAGCGCCGTTGTTGACACATCTAAATTTTACAGAGTGAGGGAAGAATGTGCTCTGTATCTTCCTTCTGAAAAAATAGATATTTCAGGTTTTTACGGTAAAAATGTTTCGGTAGCGCTTCCTTTGCCAAAGGAGGCTTTTGAGGATTCCCAAGAAGGCTCATCGGCGTTGGGCGTAGGTGTCAAAGGTTTTTTTAATAAAGACAGTATTGAAAAGCCGAAAATAATTCATGAGTATTTGGAAGCGGGGGCGGATTTTGTCTTTTTTTATCCTTTGGCGTATTTGCAACCTCCTGTTTTTTACATAAAAGATCCGACGGATTCATCTAAAGTAATTGAGGAAAAATGGATTATTGAAAGAGATAAGGAGGTGAGAGCTGAAAGGAAGGTGATTCCTTTGGAGAGAATAAAGGAAAAACGCCGGCTTTTGGAAAGGAAGGCGCAGGCCTTGGATAAAAATCTGCCGCCGACGCTTGACGAAAAGGAATGGGAAGAGAGCCTTGAGGAAGAAAACTCTTTTGAAAAGGCTTTTACAAAAGGAAAGAGCTTTTTTGATTCGGGAAATGTTTTCGGAAAAAATACCGATTCGGATAAAGAAAAGGCTTCTTTGCGGGAGACGGTCGGCACTTTAGAAAAAAATAACCTCGGCGGTGAACAAAGCGGAAAGGATAAAGTTTTTCAAGAAACGGATAATACACGGTTTTTTGAGTTTCCCTTGTACGAGAAAGGAAAAAATCGTGACAGATAAAAATTGTTTTGAATTTCAAACGGAACAGTCTTTGCATCATGAAAAACAAGGAAAATGCCGTGTGGCAATTTACGGCGGTTTTGAAAAACAGATTTCGGATTTTGTAGACAATTTTTATTATGATCCGGATGTTTTTTTGGTTCTTGTGAATGATTGCGGACGGCCGTTTAAGGAAATTCCTGTACTTAAAGGATCTTATTTTAAAAAACCTTTTGAGTATCTGCCTGAAAAAAAGTACGCCTTGATGGATTTTAATCCGGAAGTTATTTCTGAGCCGGATATTTTGAAATGTCCGTGGGGAAGAGAGAATATTTTATTTGGTTATGATTTGGAAAAGGCAGG
>CASFRQ010000042.1 GCA_949296785.1 uncultured Alphaproteobacteria bacterium | reverse complement strand
TTTATCGGGAACAGGAATTCGCCTCCGCGCAAAGATCGCGCCCCGTCAAAAGAATTGATGATGTCATTACCCTGCGCCTGGCGCAGTTTCCGGAAGATAACGGTCCTCTGGCGCATCCCGTCCGCCCGGAAAGCTATATGACTATTGATAATTTTTACACGGCAACCGTTTACGAAAAAGGGGCGGAACTTATCCGCATGCAGGAAAGGATTGTCGGAAAGGAAGGTTTCCGCAAAGGATGCGACCTTTACTTTGATACCTATGACGGACAAGCCGTCACGATTGACGATTTTGTCGGCTGTATCGCCAAGGCCAACAATATTGACTTGACGCAGTTTATGCGTTGGTATTCCACTGCCGGCCGCCCCGTTGTCCACGTGGAAACTTCCTATGACGAGGTGACAAAAACTTTCCGTTTGTCTTTATCTCAGAGAACAAAAGGCGTAACGGAACCGTTCATGATACCCCTTGCCTACGGCCTTTTGGACAAGGAGGGGAAAGAACTGGCGGAAGGCGTATTCCTGTTAAAGGAAAATGAACAGGAATTCGTGTTGAAAAATATTCCGTCAAAACCCGTTTTATCCATTAACCGCGCTTTTACCGCGCCGGTGGATATTGAATATGAGTACACGCCGGAAGAATACCTTCTCCTTATGCAACATGACACGGATTTGTTTAACCGGTACGAGGCGGGACAGCAGTACGCTCTGAATGTCATGATTTCCATGCTGAAAAAGAAAGAGACGGCCGTGGACGACGCTTTTCTGTCCGCGCTTTACTCTTACTTAACGGAGGCGGAGCGCGATCCCGCCTTCACGGCCAAAGCAATCATTTTGCCCGCGGAAACGACTTTGATTGAAAAAAGCAAACCCGCGGATGTTTTCGCCGTCCATGAAACCCGGGAGGCTGTTCGTAAAGCCTTTGCTCAGAAATATCAAAAAGAGCTGGCCTCTTGGTATGAAAAACTGTCAGATATCAACCCGAAAGCGACGGATGCCGCTTCTGTTGGCAAGCGGGCTTTGAAAAACGCCCTGCTCGGCTATTTAACCTTGCTGGACGACGGAAAGGCCGCCTTCAAACAATATCAAGAAGCGCGGAACATGACGGACAGGCTGTCGGCTCTTTCTTTCTTAATGAATACGGGCAGCGCTTTTGCCGAAGAGGCTTCCGATAACTTCTACGAAACTTATAAAGACGATCATCTGATTGTCAATAAATGGCTGATGCTGGAAGGAAGCGCTTTAAGAAAAGACGGTTTGGAAAGGGTCAAGAAATTATTAAGCCACCCCGCATTTGATATTAAAAATCCGAATAAAGTCAGAGCGTTAATCGGTGGATTTTCAAGAAATACTTTAGCATTCCACGCTTTAAACGGATCGGGGTACGCCTTCTTGGCGGAGCAGGTTTTAAAAGTAGACAAACTGAATCCGCAATCGGCGCAAAGATTGGTTATCCCCTTAACGCAAGGCGAGAAATTTGACGAAACGCGTCGCCGGCTGATGAAAGAGCAGCTTGAAAAAATCAACGCTGTTTCGGATATCTCCGTCAATCTGAAGGAAACGGTATCCAAAGCGCTTCGGGATGCCTGATATTTCCTTGTTCTAAGAAAGGAAAGCTTTTGCCGGAACCTTCATCGGGTTCCGGCTTTTGTATCAGAAGAGGAAAACGGGATTTTTTTCAAAACATTCGTAATTTTGAAAAACTTCTTTATTATCATTAAAGGAAAGGCGGAAAAAACAAGAGAAATATCAAAAAATCATATCGGAGAAAGACAAGATTATAGAGTTAAAACGCGTCCCATCCCGCTCGCCAAAAAC
>CASFRQ010000041.1 GCA_949296785.1 uncultured Alphaproteobacteria bacterium | reverse complement strand
AGTCTCTTTAACTTTAAAATATTTTTGGCGTAAACGGCTTAAGGATCCGATCTCAAAAGCTCTATGCCGGTGGCGGAAAAGCTTTTCGGTCGCTTGTCCGCGGGAGGAGCGGGCGAGGGCGCTGGCCAAGGATGATACCCCTCCGCTTTGTCCATAAAACAAAGCAAAACGTCTTCTTTTTCTTTCCATTGAAGTCCGGAAGCTTTTAAAACTGTTTGCAATCTTAAAAGCCAGCGAGAAGGCAAGGTCGGCGTTCCCCCTTTTTTTAAAGCCCTGGTCAAAACGACTTCTTTTGTCATAAAGGAATGGACGAAATCATGCGCCAGAAGACCGATTTTTTCCTCTAAAGACGGCAAAGCGCACATCACGCGCATCGGACGGCTCATCCACGGATTGGTGGGCGTTTCCTTAGGCCAGGTACCCTCGTTGACTTCCCCGATAATCATTAAGTCGGGATTTTGCAGGCGGGCTTCAATCGGCCCTAAAATATCCAGCCGCGGGTGCATGCCGTATTTCGGACGCAAAGACAGTTCTCCTATAAGAGATTCAAACAAGGCGGGATACTCTGCCGTCGGAATGTTGCCCAAGAGTTCTCCTTCCTGAGCCAGCTGTGTCAAAAAAGCGGAAATCTGTTCCCCGTATTCGCCGCCCCAGAGGCGTTCTTCCCCCATTCTGTCATCGCTTCGGGCCAAAGCTTCCGCCGCCTGCAGATGTTTTTGAAGAAGAAGGGGAAAAGGCTGTTTCGGCGTTTTAAAAAGATTCCAAAACTCTTCCAAGGCAACAGAGACATTGAACGAAAAATCAGGCGTTTTTTCTTTATCCTGCCGTTTTTTCTTTTCCCAATCGTGGGCTTTTTTACGAAAATCTTTCAAGCTCATCCCGTCAGTCGTTAAAGGGTGTTTGAGCAGAGCCAGCAAAGCGCCGTAAGAGGACTCCTTTTGCGCCCCTGCCTGCGCCAGCAAAGTTAAAAAAGTTCCGACAGGCAGGCGGTTAAGCGGCGTTCCTGCCGAATCATCCAACAGGATTCCCCACCGTTTCATTTGTGCAATGACTCTTTTGGATAGACTGGTATCTGTTGTAACAAGCGCCGCTGTTTTTCCGGGTGTCTCCAAAACCTGCCGCAGGCGCAGGGCGATACCCAAAGCCTCTTCCTCTACCGTTTCATAAGTGTACAGTTCAACGCCTTTTAAAGCGGAAAGGCGGGATTTTTGTACTTCATTGATTGTCTCTTCTGCTTTCTCCGCCGCATTCTGCGGCGGCGCGTCAGAAAAACAAGCGTCCAGACATGCTGTTTTTGCCGTCTTTTTTTCCTCAAGCGACCAAGAAAATTTTTCCGGTAAGAGCAACCTCTTTTCCGCAGATTTTATTTCTGTTTTCAGAGATTGTCCTGTTTCCGCTTTTACCGTTTCCGTTTTGCCTTTGAGGATTGTTTCGGCCTCAAAAGGGTGATACGGTGCGACATCATCGGCCTTTTGTTCTTTTATTATACAGAAGAGGCCAGTTTCTTCTTTTTTTTCTGGCATACCGGCTCGTACAAAAGCTTTCCCGGTCTGGTTTTCCTCTTTTTCTTTTATATTTTCAGCTGCCTTCATATTTTCTTCTGAACCGGGGAGAGAGAAAAGGGGCAATGTTTCCTGCGTTATCTGTTCCGCCGGCATTTTTTCGCCGATATTTCGGCAAGAGGCATAAGACTCTTTTTCATCGGATAATGAATTATTTTTGGGATTATCCTCTTTCTTTTCATCTTTGCCAGCATTGACAAAGCCTTCTTTCATCTCCGGTAAACCCAGCGGGTTCGGCAGACCCTCCGGCTGAAAATCCGTCCATACCTGCAAGGTTTCGGCGGGACGCATTGCTTCGTAAACCAGGTGACGCCTTTGGATAAGTTCCGGCGGACATTGAAGGGTTTCAGGAACGGGAAGAGGGCGTATCTGTCCGGGTTTCAAGCGTAGACTGTTTAAAAGGAGCTTTAAGTCGTACTGCGGATGTGTCGGTTCTATCGCTTTGAAATATTCCTCATCCAAAGAAGGGATTAAACCGTCCAAAACCACCAATCCTTTATCAAAAACGGCACAAAAAGCGATAAGGTCTCTCACCACCGGCAGCCCGCCGGTAAAACCGGCCATGATGACAGGAAACGGAGGAGGGGTATTCTGCCATTCCTTTAAAAGGGAACGAAGAAGTTTTATTTTATACGCCTGCGGATCCGTTTTATTTTTCTCTTTCAGGATTTCGGGCCAGAAAGTTCTGATAATTTCCAAAAAATCCAAAGTTTCCTGCCAATGTTCCGCAAACTGTTCCGGCGCCAGAGTTTCCAAAACATTGAAATCAATCTCATATTGATAAAATTCATCCAAAAAGTCGCTTAAAGAACGCGCCAACGCCAGTACTTGCGCCGTTGTCATTTCCTTTTGCCGCGCCCCCGCCAGCTTGGCAAGCAAAAACAAACGCCGCATGTCGTTCAGGGGAACTTGTTCCGCTGATTTGTCAAACGCTTCCATAGCATACAGAGAGGTCATCCTCGGCAAGAGGAGGGATTTTTCTTCCGATAACCGGATAAAGGCTTCTTTTAAAGAACGCACCGCACGCACGGTCGGCAGGATTATCAGCGCTCTGGCCAAATTCAGGGGAGCATTTTCATACTTTTTCAGCAAAAAAGCCGCTAAAGTATCTGTAAAAGAAACGCCCGGTTCTATGGTGTATATCATGCGCCTTTTTACTCCTTGCCTTTTGTTTATTTTCTTTTAGGCTTTTCTCAGAAATGAGTTTTTTGATTTTTTCCTTAGAACCCTTTTTATTTAAGCAAAAGCTCTTTTTCCATCTTATTCAGTCGTTTTTCCCAGGACGGGTTTTCGGAAGAGAGTTCAAAAATTCGTTCTTCTCCCTCGCAAGTGATTTCAACCTTCAAAATTTTACGGATCGGTAACAGTTTTCCCATCTTTTCCGGCCATTCAATCAGATTGACGGCTTCATAAAAAGCTTCTTCCACGCCTAAATCGTAAACATCTTCCTCTCGTTCCAAGCGATAAAGATCGTAATGAAAAATTTCAAATTCTGGAGCCTCATAGGTTTGAAGCAGGGTAAAAGTCGGGCTCGGCACTTCCGTTTCTTCTCCGGTTAAGGATTGAATAAAAAAGCGCGTGAAAGCTGTTTTCCCGGCGCCCAAGGTGCCGTAAAGAGCGATAATATCCCCCGCGTGCGCGTAACTTGCCAAAATGCCGGCCAGCCGGCGCGTATCTTGAAGGGAAGAGCATCTTATTTTCATCTGAATCATCCTTAAAAAATTATTGAGACCGCTCTCTTTTTTCTTTTCTGTTTTCAGGCGGTTTGTCGCTTGCTTTCTCTAAAAAAAGAGGTGACCGGAAAACTGGGGTTTAGAAAAACAACCTTTTGATTTT
>CASFRQ010000040.1 GCA_949296785.1 uncultured Alphaproteobacteria bacterium | reverse complement strand
AACCATAAAAAAAACCGCCGTTTGGATAAGCGTTATCAGCTTTTTCCAAACGGCGGATTTTTAATTTACTTTTTATTTCTTTTTTCTTTCCACAACCGGTTTACCGTAATACGCATCCAGATACAGCTGTTTAATTTCGCTGATTAACGGATAACGGGCGTTGCCGCCGGTACACTGATCGTCAAAAGCCTGTTCGGACAATTCGTCCACTTTGGAGAGGAATTCCGCTTCATTGATACCGTATTCCTTAATAGATTTCGGAATATTCAAAGCGTCCTTCAACCCTTCAATTTTTTCAATCAAACGATTGACTTTTTCATCGTTGTCATTTTCGCAATCGTCGGCGATGCGGAGCATATCCGCGATTTTGCCGTAGCGCCCCTTGACAAACGGATATTTATACTGCGGTAAAATGCCCTGTTTTGTTGGTTTGTCCGTCGCGTTAAAACGAATGACATGCGTCAACACCAAAGCATTGGCCAACCCGTGCGGCACATGGAACATTGCGCCCAGCTTATGCGCCATGGAGTGGGAAATTCCCAAGAAAGCGTTGGCGAACGCCATACCGGCAATCGTGGCGGCATAGTGCATTTTTTCCCGAGCAATTGGATTCTTTTCCCCTTCGTCATAAGAAGCCTTCAGGTATTTAAAGACAAGCCGGATAGCCTCCAACGCTTGGCCGTCGGACATATTGTTGGCGTAAACGCTGGTATACGCCTCAATCGCGTGCGTCAGTACATCCAAACCGGAAAACGCCGTTAACCCCTTCGGCATGCTCAAAACAAAATCCGGGTCCACAATTGCCATATCCGGCGTTAAAGCATAATCCGTAATCGGATATTTATGCCCCGTGGCATCATCCGTAATCACCGTAAACGGCGTTACCTCGGAACCCGTACCGGAAGTCGTCGGAATGGCGACCATCATCGCTTTTTGCCTTAATTCCGGGAAAGCGGTGATTTTCTTGCGAATATCCATATAACGCATGGCAATGTCTTCAAACTTCAAATCCGGTTTTTCATACATCAGCCAAACGATTTTCGCCGCGTCCATGGCGGAACCGCCGCCGATGGAAATAAACACGTCCGGTTGGAACGGATTGACGATTTCCAAAGCCTCGCGGACATTGGACAAATCCGGATCCGGCTTCACATCGCTGAAAATACGAACTTGCATATTCAAATCTTCCAAAATGGAAACAACCTTTTTGACATGGCCCAAAGTTTCCATCGTCTTGTCCGTAATGATGCAAGCCCTCTTTTTACCCCTCAACTCCTCCAACGCCTGCGGCAGACAGCCGGGTTTGAAGTATATTTTCTGCGGCACTTTGTACCACAGCATATTCTCTTTACGAATCGCCACCGTTTTAATATTCATCAGATGTTTTACCCCTATGTTTTCGCTGACGGAATTGCCGCCCCAGGAACCGCATCCCAAAGTTAGAGACGGCGGCAATTTAAAGTTATACACATCGCCGATGGCGCCCAACGAAGACGGCATGTTAATCAAAGTCCGCCCCGTTGTCATAACCTTTTGGAATAAGGCGATATGCTCTTTATTCGTTTCATCCGTATACAGAACGGAAGTATGCCCCGCCCCGCCCAGTTCAATCAAAGCCTGTGCCATATCCACGGCATGTTCATAGGTATCCGCCTTATAAAACGCCAAAACGGGGGACAGTTTTTCATGCGCAAACGGGTTGTCATCGGCAATCGTGTCTGTTTCGGCAATCAGGATTTTTGTTTCCGGGTCCACCTGAATGCCGGCCATCTGCGCAATCGTAAAGGCCGATTGTCCAGCAATGGCGGAATTCAGCTTGCCGTCCTTGAAAATCGTGTTTTTCAAAGCCTCTTTGTCTTTGCCTTCCACAAAAGTACAGCCGCGCTTGATAAATTCGGCCTTCACGGCGTCATATACCGGCGCCTCAACAATCACCGCCTGTTCGGAAGCACAAATAGTTCCGTTGTCAAAAGTTTTACTCATAATCACGGAACTGACGGCCATTTTAATATTTGCGGTCGTGTCAATCACCACCGGTGTATTACCCGCACCGACGCCGATAGCCGGCTTGCCGGAACTGTACGCCGCCTTCACCATGCCCGGGCCGCCCGTCGCTAAAATAAGAGCGATTTTCGGATGTTTCATCAAATAGCCGGACAAATCCGGGGTCGGTTCGTCAATCCATCCGATAATGCCTTTGGGCGCGCCGGCCGCCACCGCCGCCTCCAAAACAATGCGCGCCGCTTGGATAGTGCAATGTTTTGCCCTGGGATGAGGGGCGAAAATAATGCCGTTACGGGTTTTTAACGCCAGTAAAGACTTAAAAATCGCCGTGGAGGTCGGATTCGTCGTCGGAACAATACCGGCAATAATGCCGAACGGTTCCGCGATTTTACGAATACCGAAAGAGGTATCCTCTTCAATCACGCCACAGGTTTTCGTATTTTTATAGCTGTTATAAATATATTCAGAGGCGAAGTGGTTTTTAATCACCTTGTCCTCAACCACGCCCATACGGGTTTCCTCCACCGCCATTTTGGACAGGCTGATTCTATGCTGTGCCGCCGCCGCTGCCGCTGCGCGGAAGATGTGATCCACCTGCTCCTGTGTGAAATGGGAAAATTCTTTTTGAGCCTTCTGCACCTTTTCAATCAAGGCGTCCACGCCCTCGGGCGAGGAAACGATTAAAGCTTCTTCTTTTTGAGTTGCCATCTTATTCTCCATAAAATTAAACTGACAAGGACAGTATAAAAGGAAAAAATAAAACTGCAAGAAAAAAAGGATAAAAAAATATCCACGAAAGCATTTTTGTAGATTCAATAATAAGGAAGATAAGATAAAAATCCTTTGTTTTGACTAAGGTACACTAACCTTTTCTCTTGTGTCAGAGAATGCCTTTTCCTTTGGAAATAGCAGCTTTTTGTTTTTCCTTCTCATTTTGTTTTTTCCGATTTTCGGTTGATTGGATTTTCGGGAGCTTCGCCCGAATGACAACTGTTTTTTCTATTCCAAACTTAAGGAAACTCTTAAATGTAAACACCCATAGCTTGCGGAGTTCCTTTTATCATATGAACTATACGACCCCATAATTGAAAACTTTTATATTTTTCAAAGAACAAAATCACAAAGAATAAATCCGAAAAAATCATTTTTTTACGGCGCGTACCTGTCATAGGCCGATAGGAGAAGAGGCACGCCGTTCTTTTAAATAAACAAAATGAATGGACAGCTAAAAAACATTTTTTTCAAATACCTATCCACAGAAAAAGCCCCTTCCCCAAAAGGGAAATAGATTTTTCTCCGGCTGCAATTTTATCCCCTTTCTTTTTCCGACGGGACATTTTCCGAAGATTCTTCCGTCCTGCCTCCTCCTTTTTAGCAAATAAAGGAAAGGGCCTTAATTCTTTTACCCGCCTTCAAGCAAAAGATTTCAAAAAAGAATGTTAAAGAAGCCAAATGATTAAAGAACAAAACGAACATAATCCTTCCCTGCAGAAAAGAAAAACAGAGATGAAACGAAACCTTATTGTTCCGGACAGGATTTCAAAATGAACGAAGCATCTTCCGAAACGAATTTTCCGTCGCCCTGCAAGCTCTCTACGCTTTTACCAAAGCAAAAAAACATCTGCACATACTCTATAAATCTCTTTTTCATAAAATCGGACGACCGATACCCCTCAGAATAACAGATAGTCAGAGATAACCGGTAAATCCGAAATAACCGACAAGTCTGGAGGCTCCCGATAAGGGCAAAAGAAAACGATAGCCGGAGGGAAGCGAGATTTGGCGTTCCAGTCCTCCTCTATCCAATACGGAACGAGTAGTCGCCTTGGGAATCTCCTTTTACCCTCACTTTTTTCCCGTTTTTATTCCAACCAATACTCCACCGTGGAAACCACCCGGACTTTTTTATTTATCTGGTTAGATTCGGAAGCGCCGGGCGTCTGATCCTGCGGTAAAATGGAGAACACTCCCTGCTGTGCGCGACGGATTTTGCCGACTTTGCTGTCCGCGCTTTTGGCGAATTCCGCGGCAGCCTGGCGAGCATTTTTGGTCGCTTCTTCCAGCATGGCGGGTTTAATCTCGTTCAGATGCGTGAAAATGTACGCCACCGGCGAAGAATACTGATTGTCAAAGATAACACCTTTTGCCACCAGTTCAGCCGTAGAACTCAGCGCCTTTTCCACACTGTCCACTTTGGAAGATTTTAACACCATATACTGATTTAAAATATATCGGCTAGTCGCCGCTTTATCACGGTACGGATTGGTGTCCAAATCATTCGTCTCCAACCGGCCTACTTGTATTTCCTCCCGCGTGAAGCCTTGTTCCAAAAGGAAAGAAATGACAAGTTGCTTTTGCGCCTCTATTTTCTTCTGCGCTTCGGGCAGAGAGTTGTTTGTCGTAACAAACTTAATGTCCCACACGGCTAAGTCGGCTTTAACATTCATTTCCGCCAACCCTTTAACCGTTACGGTATTGTTGTTGTAATGCGTCTGATAGTAAAAATATCCCGGAAAAAATCCGCCCCATGCGATTCCCAACCCTAAAATCAAGGCTTTCAACGGGCCGCCGGCTTTTTTCCCCAACCGACATGAACTGCCCTGTTTCATCTGTTCCGCTACATATTCTTTTTCTTTTGCCATTCTTTCCTCCTGAAAAAAATAAATACTTTCACATGATAATCTTTATTCAAAAGAAAACAAGCTGATAAAAAGGTAAACCCGCCGTTTCAAAATTTGTCTAAAAAAATATTGACAGCGCGAAGAAAAGCCTCTAAATTTGAAAAAAGGTTGGAAATCCTGTAAAATTCCCGTCTGTTAAAGGAAGTGCGCAATGGAAAACAAAACCTGGTGTCTGATTTTCCAAGACAAAGGCAAAATGAATATTTTGGAAGGTTTTTCCGTCCAGGATGTTCTGATGCGGCGTGCACCCTGGCTGGAAAAACGGCCTGATTTTCTCCTGGGCGTCAAAGAAAACGGCGCCTTGCACCAGTTTTCAAAGGAAAAGACGAAGAGCTTGACCCTACAGGCGGCATTTTACTTAACACCGAAGCAGGCGAGCAAAGCAACCGAAGAAGATTACAAAAACGCCGTATATTTTCTGCACACCTTGCATCCCGCCGTTCAAAAGCCGAAAGATTATTCTTTGCGTCGCAGAGAAATATATGAAAGAGTGCGTGTTTTGCGCGGCCTTCCCCCTTCTTTTCCCGGGAAAGAAACCCTCCTTGCACGGCAAACCACCGTTTGCAGGCAAATTTTATCCAAAGAAAAGCAAAGAGAATAGGAAGATAAGAGGAAAATCCTTCCGGAAAGTTAATCAATGAAAAAATAATTAAGGAAAATTTATCATGAAAAGATTTCTTCTGGTTTTCTTCTTCATATCTTTTTTCTCGGTCAATGCTTTTGCAATGCAAATCTTTGTCAAAACCTTGACCGGAAGACATATCATATTGGAAGTGGAACCAACCGACCGCATTGAAGATGTCAAAGCTAAAATTCAAGATAAAGAGGGCATTCCTCCCGATCAACAGCAATTGATATTTGCAGGAAAGTTATTGGAAGACGGTAACACACTACAAGACTATTCCATTCAAAAAGATTCTACTCTGCATCTTACTTTAAAAGGAACCCCGTCTTCACCGGAAGATGATTCTTCACAAGATTCGAATGATTCCGCGCATACCATTCCACAAACGACAAACATTGACACCGTTCAGATTCTCAGGACAAATACCTCTTTTTTACTGAACGGTATTTCATCCAGACTGACAGGCGGTATCGGTTCGCCAAATTCTTTGGAACGGACGGACGGCAAAACCGGCAGTGCTTTTTGGCTTAATACCCTGTACGGCAGTGAAAATTATCAAAAGGCGGATACTTACGGCGCTTTGGCCGGATATGAACAAAAGAAAGGAAATTTTCTCATCGGAGCCGGTTATGCCTATTTTGGAAATAAAGCAAAAGGACAAACAGCTTCAATGAATGCGGATTCCCATGTTGCTTTTGTCTACGGGGAATACAAACCCGGGACAGGATACCTTAATTTTGCTCTGTCTTACGGGAAAACCGTCTTTCAAGAAAAGAAGACTCCTTCCTACCGGTATTATTCTTTCGCCGGACAAGCGGCCGGCGGGTACGATTTCGGACTGCTATCCCCGCAAGCGGGCCTAAGATATCAGTATATTCGGAACGGGCGTTACACGGACGCCGCCGGCATTTCGCCCGGCAGAAACAAAAATGAAATTCTAACCGGCTTTTTATCTTTAAAAACGGAAAAAACATTTGAACCCGTAAAAGGAATAGTCTTGGCACCACAAGCTAAAGCTTCCATTTTATATGATTTTAAACAACCGGATAGCCGTTTTGACGGTTCTTATCAAGGGATTTTTGCTTCTTTTGAACAAAAAAACGGAACACGTTGGGCAACGGAACTTCAAGTCGGCATCAATTTTGCCACTTCTTTCGGCTTGAACGCTTTTATCGGATATAACGGTGTTTTTCGCGGGGCGAGAAAAAATCACGGTATTTCCCTGGCTTTTTCTTATGAAATATAGTTTTTTTGCCGTTAAAGTTGACGCATTTTATTTTGACGGACGGCTGTTTTCTTCTTTTTGTTAAAGCGTTTTTCAGAAGTAAAAAACAGCCGAAAAGCGGTATCGTTTTTTTTACAAAGAGATTT
>CASFRQ010000039.1 GCA_949296785.1 uncultured Alphaproteobacteria bacterium | reverse complement strand
TAAAAGCATCTTCCCTCCCGGCAAAAGATAAAACAGGCGGGAAGCGGAAGAAAAAACGAAAATACTTCCAAGGAAGGCAAAAGAAGACAAAGTTTTCAATTCCGACTTAAATATCAATGCCTTTTAACCGCAGACGAGGTCGCAAAAGTTCCGGATATTGAAACAGAATTGTCTGAAATCCGAGTTCTTTGGCGGTTTGAATATTTTTATGATTATCATCAATGAATAAAGTTGTTTCTGGAACCAAGCCGTATCTTTCGGCAATCAACCGGAAAATCGCCGGATTTGGCTTTATCAATTTTTCCTTTGCCGAAACCACGATGCCGTCAAACAGGCGGAAAAACTCAAACTTTTCGTAAGCGACTTCAAACTTTTCCTTTGAAAAATTGGTCAAGGCATATACAGACATCCCTTTAGCTTTCAGGTCTTTTAAAACCCGGGCGGGTTCTGCAAAAACGCCGGAAAGCATTTCTTCCCAACGGGTGTCATATAGGGCGATAAGGTCTTTATATTGAGGAAATTGAGCTTGTTTTTCGCGAATCCCCTCCGCAAAAGGTTTGCCCGCATCCATGGAAATATTCCATTCGGCATCACAAATGTTTTTCAAAAACAGGTCAACTTCCTCTTCTGAATTAAAAACCTTGCGATATAAATTTTTCGGATCCCACCCGAGAAGGACATTCCCTATGTCAAAAATAACGGCTTTAATCATTTTTATTTCCTTTTTTTGTTTTTTATTATTTATACTCTTGTCTTTCAATCGGAACTGAGACGGAATTTCTTGTTTTCTTAAACCTTGTCCGCCTCTTTTATGAAAAAACGGAAGATGTCGTTTGTAACGGTCCGGAGCATGGGGCGAAGGCTTATCGGGAATACCCGAAATTATACGGGAAGCCTGCCAGGACGGAAAAAACGAAAAATTAGTAATTTTTAGCGCTGCTCCCTTTTTCTTCGTCAGCTTCTGCCAAATAATTTTTCAACATCCTTCAATTTCAATTCAATATAGGTCGGGCGACCGTGGATGCACTGTCCGGAAAAAGCGTTTTCCTCCATTTGTCGCAAAAGGGCGTTCATTTCCTCAATGGTTAAGGCTCTTCCGGCGCGGACTGAGCCGTGGCAGGCCATACGTGCCAAAATATCTTTCATTTTTTCTTTAAAAACATAAGAGTCGCCCATTTCAATAAACACATCTGCCAAATCACGCATTAAAGCGGGGATATCCAATTGTTCCAGAAGGGCGGGAACTTCCCGGACCATGAGGGCGCCTTCCCCGAAAGCGTCATACGACAACCCCAGTTTTTTCATCTCTTCCTTATGCTCCAGAAGGATATGGACGGCATCGGCCGACAATTCCACGATTTCCGGAATAAGGAGATACTGCGAAATAATCTTGCTTTCATACGCCGCTTTTAATTTTTCGTAAGTTAACCGTTCGTGGGCGGCATGCTGATCAACGATAATCAAGCTGTCCAAAGTCTGCGCGACAATATAGGTTTTTTGTATCTGCGCCTTTGCAAACCCGAGAGGCGGAAAAACATTCGGAGTATAAGAGGAAACCGAAGCCTGCGTTTCTGTCGCATTGTCTTGTCGCAAAGCCTGCGCTGGCGGCACAGCGCTGTTTTTTTCCGGAAAAGAAGGAACAGGCGCTTGCATGTCTGAAGCGGGGCTTTTCCCGTCAAATATGCTTTCTTCCTCTTGCCGCCATTGAACCGGAACGGAAAAAGAATCCTGCAGGATAAAAGGTTCTTGCGTCGGTTGGGACGAAAAAGCGTTTGAACCGCTGCCGTTTTGTGAAAGGCCGGCCTCTCTTTCGCCGGAAAAAGAAGAAGAGGAAAAAGCCGTTCGGCCGCTTTCTCCCCGGTTTTGCGCCGAAAAGGTATCGTAAACGCCTCCGCGGTAAGAAGGCATCTGTCTTCTTGCAGACGGGTCGCGTGGCAAAGGAGGCATTTCCCCTTTTTCAAAAGAACCCAAAGCGCCGATGCCGATGGTGGTGGCGGTTTTAAATCCTCCCTGCGCCAGAGCTTGTTTTAAAGACCCGATAATCAGGCCGCGGACGGGCGCCTCGTTTTGAAAACGCACCTCAATTTTAGCCGGGTGGACATTGACGTCAATTTTTTCCTGCGGCACGGTCAAGTATAAAACGGCGACAGCAAACCGCCCTTGGAACAAAAGACCCTGATAGGCGGCTTTTAAAACGCCGGGAAACAGTTTGTCTTTGATATATCGGCCGTTGACAAAGAAATATTGGGCGGATGATGTGGCTTTTGTATAAGTCGGAATGCCGATATACCCTTTTAAAGTCATTCCCTCGTAGGAAGCTTCAATCGGCAAAGTATTCTCAATGAAATCCTTGTCCACGACATCTTTAATCCTGTTTAAAAGGGAGGAGGCCGCGGGATAAAACAACACCCGTTTTTTATCGTCGTACAAGGTAAAGGAGACATCCGGCGCCGTTAAGGCGATGCGGTTGAAGATTTCCTTGGCGGCGATAAGTTCGGACGCGTTGCTTTTCAAAAACTTCAGCCGGGCGGGTGTGGCGTAGAACAAATCCCGCATTTCCACCTGTGTTCCCGAGGAAAGCGAAGAAGGAAACACATCACTTTTGACGCCGCCGTTGACTTCTATGGCAAAAGCCGCATCGCTTCCTTTTGCGCGGGAAATGATTTTTAGGCGGGAGACAGACCCGATGGAGGGCAGCGCTTCCCCTCTGAACCCGAAAAAATCAATTTTGAATAAATCATCCGTCGGCAGCTTGGAGGTGGCGTGCCTTTCCACGGCGACAGACAGCTCTTCCGCCGTCATGCCTTTGCCGTTGTCTTTGACGATAAGAAGCTGTTTCCCGCCGTCAATCAGCGTTACCTCCACTTGCGTCGCGCCGGCGTCCAAAGCGTTTTCCATCAGTTCTTTTAAAGCTGAGGAGGGACGTTCCACCACTTCGCCGGCGGCGATTTGATTGACAATGCGGGAGGGCAGCAATCTTATCATTTAAAATCCTTTTTTATTTTGTTTTTCCGAACGGTTTTTGATTATCAAATCGCCATTGAAAAACGGTTTTTGGAGGAAACAAACTGCGGCGAAAACACGACCGTTAAAAAAACATAACTTACTTTTTATGAAAGCGCTTTTTGGGGCCGTTTGAAAAGAACCGGCCGCGTTTGGTGTTTGTTTCCCTGACTTTCTTTGTCCTTTTTTTATTCTTTCTTTATTCCTTGATTGGCTCTTTTAGATTGATTATTTTTCCTTCGGTTGGTTTTCCTGTTCCGCGCGCATCTGCTCGCGTTTTTTACGAACATAGTCAATCAGCCCGTTGGTGGAGGAGTCGTGACGTAAAGGCAGGGAAGTGTCCTTCAGCTCGGGCAAAATGGCGCTGGCCAGTTTTTTGCCCAGTTCCACGCCCCATTGGTCAAAGCTGTTGACATCCCACATGATGCCTTGAACGAAGACTTTATGCTCATATAAAGCGATGAGTTTTCCCAGGCTTCTCGGCGTTAGTTTGTCAATCAGGATGGAATTGGACGGCCGGTTGCCGGAAAAAGTTCTGGCGGGGATGAGGTAATTCGGCACGCCTTCTTCTCTCAGGGTTTGTTCGGATTTTCCTTTCATCAGCGCCTCCGGCTGCGCCAGGAAGTTGGAAAGCAGGACATCCTGATGCTCTCCCAGCTCGTTCAGGGAATAAACCTCCGCGATAAAATCGCAGGGAATCAGATGCGTTCCCTGATGAAGCAACTGGTAAAAAGAATGCTGGCCGTTGGTCCCCGGCTCCCCGAACACAATCGGTCCCGTGGGATAGGTGACGAAAAAGCCCGTTTTGGTGACGGACTTGCCGTTGCTTTCCATATCCAGCTGCTGCAGGTAAGCGGGAAATCTGCTTAAATACTGGTCGTACGGCAAGACGGCGTAACTTTCCGCCTTAAAGAAATAAAAGTACCAAAAACCGATGAGCCCCATGATGACGGGCATATTCTGTTCAAACGGCGCCGTTTGGAAATGGGTGTCCATTTCATAGGCCCCCTCCAAAAACTGGACAAAGTTATCGTATCCGATGGCCAGCATTAAGGATAACCCGATGGCCGACCAGACGGAATATCTGCCGCCAACGAAATCCCAAAATTCAAACATGTTTTCGGGATTGATGCCGAATTTGACAACCTCTTCAGTATTGGTGGAAAGAGCGACGAAGTGTTTGGCGACGGCCTTTTCATCCCACACTTTTTCCATAAACCAGTTGCGGGCGGAGCGGGCGTTCATCATTGTTTCCTGGGTTGTGAAGGTTTTGGAGGCGATTAAAAATAAAGTCGTTTCCGGATTTAAATCTTTTAAAGTTTCAACCGTCTGCGTCCCGTCCACATTGGAGATAAAGTGAAAGTGCATATCCTCGGCGGCGTATTTATGAAGCGCCTGTACCGTCATTTGCGGCCCCAAATCCGACCCGCCGATGCCGATGTTGACAATATCCGTGAACTTTTTGCCGGTAAAGCCGGTTATTTGCCCCGACCGCACCCCGTCTGAAAAGTTTTTCATCTTTTCCAAAACGGCGTTAATCTGCGGCATGATATTTGTTTCCTGAACATAAACGGGATGATTGTCCCTGTTTCTCAAAGCGGTGTGCAGCACAGGCCTTTTTTCGGTCAGGTTGATTTTCTTGCCTTCAAACATATTGGTGATGCATTCGCGCAAATGGCGGGCGTTGGCTAACCTGAAAAGAACGGGCAGGGTTTCGTCCGTTATCCTGTTTTTTGAAAAGTCAAACAAAAAATCCCCCAGACGGAAGGAATATTTTTCAAATCTTTTGGCGTCCTTGGCAAACAGGTCGTTTATATTGATGTCTTTGACCTGCTCAAAATGGGCCTGAGCTTCCGGGATTAAATCATACATATCTTGAGGCATTGTTTGGTTCTCCGTTTATATTGATCTTTTACTTTTTTGTTTCGGCGTTTTTCTCGGCGGATTCGGCCGCTTTTGCCTTCCCCGCGTTTTGTTCGGGCGCCGGGCTTAAAGCTTGTTTCTTCTCCAGCGGGCGGAGATTAAACTCCGGCGGCAAAGCCAGTTTTTCTTCCGCCGTCATTTTGTCCGGGTTGATTTTGTAAGAAGAGGAGCAAGCCCCCGCTACGGATAAAATGCCGAAAAAAAACAGCAGGCAGATTTTTTTGAGTATCATTTTAATTCTCCTTTTTGAAAGGGGCGGAAAGGCTTTTTTCTTTCATCGCTTTGGATTCTTTATAAAACGAAAAAAGCAGAAGCGCAACGCCGATACAGATAAAACTGTCGGCCAGGTTAAACGCCGGCCAATGGTATTTTCCGGCGAACACGTCAATAAAATCAACGACCGCGCCTACTCTCAAGCGGTCAATGATATTGCCGACGGCGCCCGATATAATCAAAAGCAGGGCGTATTTAGCCCATTTGTTTCGCTCTTTAAAGAACCAGACAAGCATCACGATAACGATAAGAGAGGAAAGCAAAGCCAAAACATACCGATGATACGGACTGTCCGACGAAAACATGGAAAAGCTGACCCCCGTGTTGAACACCAGGACAAAATTCAGAAAAGGGAAAACCTTAACGGGGGAAACGAGGACAAGCTCTTTTAAGGCGATGACTTTCGTCAGCTGGTCCAAAAACAAAGTCAGACAGAAAAACAGAAAATAATACATGGCGCTCCTTATCATTCGTCAAGTCTTGCGGCTTTATTACGGAAGGGCGGGCGAAAGCCCGTTGAAAGGTTAAAGCTCATTGAAAGATTACAGCCACCATAGACTATTTTCTTCTTTTTTTCCACAAAAAACTGATAAAAAACTTGATTTATCATGGAAAAAATTTTAACCTCAAAAAAAC
>CASFRQ010000038.1 GCA_949296785.1 uncultured Alphaproteobacteria bacterium | reverse complement strand
GTTCATACAAACATTAGCATTAGCAGAGATAGTCCCACCAAGGACAGAGCCGCCAGCGACGAGGCCACCGGAGATGGAAGCGTCACCCGAGATAAGGGTAGCATTAAAAGAGTTGGAAGGGTTAGAGGAGCCGTAAATTTTACCTCCGGAAATGGTGCCGCCGGCAAGATGGATATTCCCTTGATTGGAAGTTTCAAAGGAGGTAGAGAAGTCACCTCCCGAGATAGTAAGAGGGGAAGAGTTAGAGATAGAGATAGAGAAGCCATCAGAGGCGAGGAAGGTACCGGCTTGAATGTCAAGGTTCTCATTACCGACGATAGAGATAGAGGAGGAAGCGCCATCAGTTTTGAAAGAAAGGGGCGCCTCGCCGGAGGCATGAATACCCGGGATGCATGAGGAAGAAACTTTAACACCGTTGGCATCAAAACCTTTACTGTAGGTGATGGGGTTGCCGGCTCTGTCTATTTGACATATGGAAATATTTCCCGCACCGTTCGGGACGGAATATTCCGCACCGATAATGGTCTTATGTTCGCCGGAAGAAGGACCAGAGATAGTCCCTTGGGTCAAAACATTCGCAGTAGCAGGGTTGAAATCTATATTACCCGTAACCTGAGCAGAACCGCAGAGAATGACATTTTTACCAATCCAAGAGTTTCCGTCAAGGAGTTTAGGATCTGATACATACCCTCCCATTATATTACCGTCTCCTATATTTCCGTTGCTGTCCGAAGTGCAGGAAATGATACGATACAGAGGTGTTGTTGCACCACAATTCGGGTTATTTATGGTCGCATACCTTTCAATTTCATCCGTATGTTCCGTTCCGTCGGGATCCGTCCAAGACTTTTTCGCCGTAGACATCATAATACGCCACCGTCTATTCGCGCTGCAAGATGTATAAGACATGATATTTGTATCCATCTGACAGTATCTGTTCATAGACTGTTTGCCTGTATCCGCCGGCGGTGCCCAAGTCGGGCATTCTATACAATGAGAATTCGGAGAACCCAACATAACTTTGCCATAGGTATTTCCTATATTTTCATAATAGCTTTCATTCGTATACCCATCAATATGCAGAGAATTTTTACTATTGTCTCCCTCTTTCAGGGTTCCGAAGGAAGGAGAGCCCTTTGAATCCCCCGGACCATAAATATATTTAGCCCGTTCGTCACCGTCATAGTTATAAGGACTGTCCGGATCATAAACGCTACTTTGCAAAGACCAACTTCCGTTAGGCGCAGCCATATCTCCGTACTCACTGCAATCCTGGCACTGATTTTGGTGCTTAGCATCCCATTCATCACGAATTTTTCTTAAATCTTCTGTCGCCGGAACTTCATAATCATTATATCCGAAACGCCATCCGGATGCTGAACCTTTTGGACATTTCGTGCAATATCCCCAGTTTTCCCAATCCCCTTCCGAACCGGTAACGGTATCCGAAGACAGCCCGGCCTTATAAGTACCTTCGCCGCAGATAAATTTATAACAACGCAAACCGTCCTGAACACTGGCGTCCGCACCGCTTGTCGCCGTTCTGTAGTTAAAAATAGCCGTCCGCTCGTCGCCGCAGGGATAACATTTTGTTCTGGAAGCGTCTAATTTGCTGAGATCAACATTTTTAGTTCCGGATATATGGATTTTCGTATCCCCACCGATGGCCGCCATGTTGCCTGACGCATCCCGAAAACCGAAGACTGTACCGTTTACACAGGCGCGACATGTTCCGCCGACCGTAACCCTATCCGCTTCCGTATCTAAACAATTGCCATTATCGTCCTTTTTGGTACAGTATTTTTCATAATACATTCTTCCGGTACAAGCGATACATTGTTTCTTTGAAATATTGGGATAAGTCGGAATTTCAACCAAAATACTCTGCGATTCGCGATATTCATAAGTACCGCAAGGCTGGCATATCGGATCGCCTGATGCGTCTATTGAAGTAATTTCATTTTCCGCGCAAGTTTTACATTCGGTAAACAGGCCGTTTGCCCCCCTGACGGAAATTGACCCCCTCGGACAGGGAGTGCACATGGATTGTCCGCCGATAGATTTATATCCAGCTTCACAAGGGACGCAGTCCGTATAGTTTCTGTTAGGTTGTTCCCCCGGTTCGCATTGAAGGGAAAAAGCCTGTGTTTTAGATGTGGAAACGGTGTTTACATAACAAGTGGGGCCGTCAATTTTCCCATTTACTCTTTGTTCCGCCTTTTTGGCAAAAGGCCCTTCACCGCGGCCTTTCTCCTCGCTGCTCTGCATACTCTTACCGATTAAGTCGGAGGAAGAAGTAGTTGTTATATTGCCGCTTTCATCATTGTTTTCAATTTGAGCAAGCTTATATGAAGAGGCGGACAATTTAGCCAGTTTATCCAAAGCCATATCTTCAGGAGAAGAAGACAAAGACAAATCCGAAGGAAGCATTTCCGAGGAAGCAGAAGCCGCAGAAGCCAGAAAAACGACAGAAGCTGAAAGCGCAGATACAGACATGATATTCCCCTTAATTTATAATTTTTAATTAAAGTTTACTCCTTATTTCATTTTTTATCAAGAGAAAATTTGGTTTTTCCTCTAGCGGGGAAAAACATGAATAGGAGACGGTAATATAATGGGAGGGTATGTATCAGATCCTAAACTCCTTGACGGAAACTCTTGGATTGGTAAAAATGTCATTCTCTGCGGTTCTGCTCAGGTTACGGGTAATATAGAT
>CASFRQ010000037.1 GCA_949296785.1 uncultured Alphaproteobacteria bacterium | reverse complement strand
GTCTTTCTCCTTTTCTTCCTGGCATGCTATCAGCACAGGGCGAATATAAAAAGGCTTCTCTTCTGACGCCGATGTTTGTCAGTTTGGAAGTGGTGATGGAATGCCTTCTTCCTTTTTTTACCGCCGCTTTGGTAAACCAAATTAAAGCGGGTGAAGAATTGAAAACATTGCTTTTCATCGGGGGAATCCTTATTCTGATGGCAGCTCTGTCTTTATTTTTCGGTGTTTTGTCCGGCATCACATGTGCCGAGGCATCCTGCGGGCTGGCGAAAAATTTGCGCAAGGATATGTTTGCCGCCATACAGGGTTATTCTTTTGAGAATATTGATAAGTTTTCAACGCCGTCTTTGGTGACACGTTTAACAACGGATGTCTCCTTTGTTCAGGAGGCGTACATGATGTTAATCCGCGTGGCGGTTCGGGCGCCTTTGATGTTTGTATTTGCTTTCTTAATGTCTGTTATTATGGGCGGGAAGATGGCTTGGATTTTCGTGTTGGTAGTGCCGGTGTTGGGCGGAGGTTTGATTCTTATCGGACGGTTGGTCATTCCCTTATTTCAAAAAGTGTTTAAAAAATATGACGCCTTGAATGATTCCATTCAGGAAAATATCAAAGCGATAAGAGAAGTAAAATCTTTTGTCCGGGAGGATTTTGAAAAGCAAAAGTTCGGCAAAGCCGCCGAAGGCGTGTGCGCCGATTTTACAAAAGCGGAAAGGATTTTGGCTTTTAATATGCCTTTGATGCAATTCTGCCTGTACGCGGTGATGGTGTTTGTTTTGTCTTTCGGTTCTTATGTGATTATTTCATCCAAAGGGCTGGATTTGAATGTGGGGCAGTTTTCTTCCATGTTGGTGTACAGTTTTATGATTCTCAACAGCCTGATGATGTTTTCCATGGTTTTTGTGATGATTGCGCTGGCGGGAGAATCCGGCCACCGTATCGCCGAAGTTTTGAATGAAAAAAGTACTTTGTCCAATCCGGCGCATCCTTTGTATGAAGTCAAGGACGGTTCCGTTGAATTTGACAAGGTCAGCTTTAAATATTCCGAGACGGCCAGAAGGATGGCATTATCCCATATTAGCTTGAAAATTGCTTCCGGAGAGACCATCGGTATTATCGGCGGAACAGGGTCATCCAAGTCTTCTTTGGTGCAGCTGATATGCCGGCTTTATGACGCGACCGAAGGGGTGGTGAAAGTCGGCGGCGTGGATGTCCGTCGGTATGATTTGGAGACTTTGCGCAACCAGGTGGCTATGGTTTTGCAGAAAAATGTCCTGTTTTCCGGTACGATTAAACAGAACTTACGTTGGGGAAATCCCCAGGCGTCAGATGAGGAGTTGATTGAAGCGTGTCGTCTGGCGCAGGCCGATGAGTTTATCAGGGCTTTCCCGAAAGGATACGATACTTATATAGAACAAGGAGGAACGAATGTGTCCGGCGGGCAGAAACAACGTCTGTGCATTGCCAGGGCTTTGCTGAAAAAGCCGAAGATTCTCATTTTGGATGATTCCACCAGCGCGGTGGATACGCGGACGGATGCCCTTTTGAGGAAAGCGATGCGGGAGTATATTCCGGATACGACCAAAATCATTATTGCGCAACGTACATCCTCTGTTCAAGATGCCGATAGAATTATTGTGATGGAGGGCGGAACGATTAACGCTGTCGGCACGCATGAGGAGCTTTTGGCGGATAACTACATTTACAGGGAAATTTACACCTCGCAAAACAAAGCGAACACCGAAGGCGGGGAGGGCGAAGAAAATGTCTTTTAATGAGGAAAATATGTTGAATAAAGAAGGGGGAGCCAAAAAAATCAGCGGCGCCACTTTATGGCGGGTGATTAAAATGATGTTTTCTTTTTATCCGGTGATGATGCCCGTTGTCGTTGGCTGCATCTTGTTTAACGCGGTGGTCAGCGCTGTTCCGTCTGTCTTTATGCAGAAGGTGATTGCGGTTGTGGAAGAAAGCTGGCACGCGGGTGATTGGCAGGCGGTCAGCGGCGTGATTTTCTCCTTTGTGGTGCTCTTGGCGGCTTTTTATGGGTTGTCTTTGGTTGCCGGCGTTGCTTACACGCAAATAATGGCCGTGATAACCCAGGGGACTTTGAAAAAATTGCGGGAGAAGATGTTTGACAGGATGCAGAGCCTGCCTATCCGTTATTTTGACACCCATAACCACGGCGATATCATGAGTCATTATACCAATGACATAGACGCTTTGCGGCAAATGATTTCCCAGAGCTTTCCGAATATGCTTTTTTCCGCGGTGATTGTCAGCGTCATTTTCGCGATTATGCTGTATTTTTGCTTGTGGCTGGCGCTGATTGTTGTCATGGGAACGATTTTGATGTTGGTTTTGACTAAGAAAATCGGCGGTGGGTCCGCGCGTTACTTTTTCCGCCAGCAGGCGGCTTTAGGCAAAGTGGAGGGCTTTGCCGAGGAAATGATGCACGGGCAGAAAGTGATAAAAGTTTTTTGCCACGAGCAGGCGGCGCAGGCCGATTTTGACGCTTTAAACGAAGTTTTGTTTGAGCAGTCAAAGGCTGCGAATAAATACGCTAATATGTTGGGGCCGTTGCTGAATAACATCGGTAATATTTTGTATGTGTTTGTGGCGCTGACCGGCGGCGTTTTATTAAGCCTGCAGGTGCCGAATGTCAGTTTGTCGGGGTTGGCTTTGTCTATCAGCGTGGTGGTGCCTTTTTTAAATATGGCAAAGCAGTTTACAGGAAACATCAACCAGGTCTCTCATCAGGTAAACGCGGTTGTTCTGGGGTTGGCCGGTTCCGCCCGTTTGTTTCAATTGATGGATGAAGAACCGGAAACGGATGACGGTTATGTTACTTTGGTCAATGTGAAAGATGTTGAGGGAATGTGCCAAGAATGTCCGGAGGAGACCGGTTTTTGGGCCTGGAAGCATCCCCATAAGGCTGACGGGTCGGTGACTTATACGAAACTGGAGGGGGATGTCCGCTTGTTTGATGTGGATTTTGCCTATCAGAAAGGCAAGACAGTTCTTCATGATGTGTCTTTATATGCCAAGCCGGGGCAAAAGGTGGCTTTCGTCGGAGCGACTGGCGCCGGAAAAACGACGATAACCAACCTTTTAAATCGTTTTTATGATATTGAAGACGGGAAAATCCGCTATGATGGCATCAATATCAATAAGATTAAAAAAGCGGATTTGCGTCGTTCGCTGGGTATGATTTTGCAGGATACCAACCTTTTTTCAGGTACGGTGATGGAGAATATCCGATATGGCAAACTGAACGCCACGGATGAAGAGTGTATTGCGGCGGCAAGATTGGCCGGGGCGGATGATTTTATTTCTCGTTTACCGAAAGGGTATGAGACCGTTATTTCCGGCAACGGCGCGAATTTGTCTCAAGGCCAGAGGCAGTTGTTGTCCATCGCCCGAGCAGCGGTCGCCAATCCGCCGGTAATGATTATGGATGAGGCGACTTCTTCCATAGATACGAGGACGGAAGCGATTGTCCAACACGGGATGGACGCCCTGATGCGGGGGAGGACGGTGTTTGTGATTGCGCATCGTCTGTCAACCGTGAAAAATTCTTCCGTGATTATGGTGTTGGATCACGGTCGGATTATTGAGAGGGGGACGCATCAAGAGCTTCTTGACGCCAAGGGACAGTACTATCAGCTGTACACCGGCGCTTTTGAGCTGGAGTAGAGAAGGACCGGTCATACACAGGATTGTCCGCCCGATAGCTGTACACCGGCGCTTTTGAGCTGGAGTAGAGAAGGGGGGTATGAAGTAGGGATTGTCCGTCCGATATGGATGCGGATGGTTTTGAGAGGGAGGAGAGAAGAACAAAGAGCGGGGAGGGAATAGTTTTTGTAAAATAAAGAAGGACAGAAGGGTAAATTCCGTCCTTTTTTATTTTCTTTTCTTTTTTTTGCAGAAAGGATAAAAACAGTAAAAAGAGGTTAAAGTTTCAGGATTTGTAAAACCTCATCCGGGCCCGAGACCTGGACGACCTGTGTATTTGAGAGGCGAGAAAGAGCCTGAGCCAGTTCATAGTCGTTGCCGCCGGGCAGTGTCCTGTCGCCGAAGAAGATAAGCTCTTCGTCGGGATAAGAAGCTCTCAGATGTTTGGCAATTTGTTCCTTGCCTTTTCCTTTGGGGGTAATGTCTATGGAGATGGTGCCGCCGACGGCAAAATCATAGTCCGGATAAAGAGCTTGAAGTTCTTGTTTTATCTTTAATCTTTCGTGATGTTCGTTGTCCCAGGCTCCGTATTTTAATCTTTCTTCATAAGGGCAGTCTCTGCCCAGAACGGAGAAGTTAATCATGCCGACCCTAGGTTCAATGAAGTTGTCAAAGAGAGGGCCCGGATAGGCGGTGTTGTTTCTGTATTCTTCCAATTTTTGAAGAAGAGAGGGAAGAGGGGCAAAGTCATTGCGATACAGTTCTTGTCCTTTTGCCCACAGAATGTTGCCCATG
>CASFRQ010000036.1 GCA_949296785.1 uncultured Alphaproteobacteria bacterium | reverse complement strand
CGCGAGACGGGAGATATCTATGGTATTCAAAAAGAAGAATTTTATCAGACCTATGCTCCAAGTGATGAAAACGGAAATATTAAAAAAAGAAGTTTGAATGAATATTTAAAGGACTGTTCTCAAAAAACAACTGTTTCGGGTCAGAAGCAGAAAGAAGAAACAAAGGCATTGAATCCTTCTTTGTCTGCACTCTTAACCGGTAGGGGACGGTAAAGGATAGATTTGAGATTAAGTTATTCAACTCTTTGAAAATAAGGCTGAAAAAAAGTCCTACGCCCTTTTTATTCTTTCGGTGTAAAGAATAAAAAATGTCCAATCTGCCGGGAAAAATTCAAAAACTTGAGTTTGACTGTTCTCGGCAGGTCTGGATAAAAGGGATAAACAAGTTTTCCCCAGTCCGGGAAGAATTGTTGTCCTATGTGTTTTTATGTCATTTTGTTAAAAAAAGATAATGCCATGGTTTTGCCGGGCGGTTTTGGCGACTCTTTTGGGAGGTTTTTTATCTTTTTGACCGATAGCAAAGAAGAGAATAAAACCCTGTTATTTTGACGTAAGACGCGTTTGCCTTCCTCCTTAGTCCTGAAAAAAAGATATACCGTTTTCCCGAGGCCGGAATTGGAAAAAGAGGATTTTAAGATGTTCTTTTTCAGGCCGGGGAACATCTTTTTCCTGAGAGTTTGAGGGTCTTTCTCTTCTTTCTTTATTTTTTCGTTTTTCGGAATCGTCGGCCTCTTAACCGTTTTCACAGAAAAATTTTTTTCTTTCAGATTAAAATCCGAAAAAACTTCATCCATAATAATACAGTTCTCTTTTATAGAAAAACAGATATGCAAAGGATGTTTCTTCTTGAAGCAGTATCAAAAAAGGTTTATTTATAAAACAACATTTAAAGCCTTTTTAGGAGTAAAAAATGTCAAATCTGCCGAGAAAAATTCAAAAACTTGTGGATGAGAAAATCATTACGGAGGTTCAAGCGGAAAAAATTGTCGCGGCCGGCGTTGGAGTGACTTCCCGTTTGGTTTTCAAAACAATGTTTGTTATTGCCGGTATGCTGATAGGATTGGGAATTATTTTGGTCATCGGTGCTAATTGGCGTAAAGTGCCGGTAGCAGTAAAGCTTGTTGTGGATTTCGGTCTGTTTGCGTGTTTTGTGGCGGGCGCTTACCGAAGCTTGACGGCGGAAAGGGAGTTTTCCATCGGAAAATTTTCGGTTGAAAAAAGGTTTGCTGAGGAATTGTTTTTAATCCTTTGTTTTTTAATGACAGGTGGTACCATCGGTTTGATTGCGCAGGTTTTTCATTTGACGGGCGGTTGGCAGTCGTTTGTTTTTTCCTGGTCGGTTTTAAGCCTGCCTTTTGTTATTTTCAGCTCTTCCAAAATATTTAATGTGATTTGGATGCTTTTACTTTCTTACGGTATGCCGGAAAATCCTTTGGAGATTGCTTTTGAATATGCGGAAACATTGCCCGGTTTGACGACGATGGTTTGTTTGTTCGGGGTGTTAAGCTATGTTGGAAAAGTTTTGGATGAAAAAGCGGTAAAAGGAAAAATCGCTTTACCGGAAGCATTTTCTTCCTTAATGTTGTTTTGCATGTATTTTGCCGGTATTGTCTGCGCCGGCGGTTTAGGAATGGAAAAGCGGGGAGCGGAGCCTGTTCTGGCGAATTTGTTCGCCTTGATGTTTTTGGGCATCCGGATGGGGATGGCTTTTTACAAAAAAGACGGAAAGTCCTTTAAAAGGAACGCTCTGATGGCGGAACT
>CASFRQ010000035.1 GCA_949296785.1 uncultured Alphaproteobacteria bacterium | reverse complement strand
CAAATCTCTTCTTTTGTTGATATTTAAGGGTCGTTTGAAATAAACAAAAGGAGATAAAAATGAAGGAGAAGCTTAACCAATTCGGCCGCTCTATGATAGAGATGCTGGGCGTGTTGGCGATAGTGGGCGTTCTTTCTGTCGGAGGGTTGGCAGGTTATAATACGGCAATGAGAAAGATACGGTTGAATCAATTTATTTCTGATATGGAAATCGCCGCATTTCATGTTAAATCGGTTGTGCTGGATAAAAGAGGTGTTGGAAATGAACAGGTTCAGCCTTTTATCCTCAACTCTCAAGAATGGAAGAATATGGAGGATTCTTTTAAATCGGTTGGAGGGAGAACCATCAGTCTTGGTTGTCTGGCTTCTTCTTCCTCCTATTGTTTTGTTGTTTATGATTTGAAACCAGATGTGTGCCGGGAAATGGTAAACTCCGGGGTTTTTGCAAGTTTTTCTTTGCTGGATCATTACTCAAAACCGGATAATGACGAGGAACAAAAGCAACAAACCGCAGCGGACAGAGCTTCCATGTTGGCTTTGTGCGATAAGGTTGAAAAGTATTCCGCTATTGATTTTTCTGTGAGGTATTAAGGTAAATTTTTGTACGCGGTTTTTCCGTAAAGGAAAATTTTGATATCGGAAAAAGCGTTTTTGACATAAAAAAACTATGCTCTACCTTTTACTGAAGGGACAGCCGCAGTAAGTCTGTTCATACATCTGATATTCTTTTATCAAGGCATGTCGGAGGTTTTCAAGCCCTCCTTTGCGCCAGTTTGTTTCCAGATAAGGGATGTTTTCCTCCTCCCCGATTTGACGGCCGATCTGAGTTACCTGGTTAAAATCCTTATGTCTTGAAACTCCCAGGACGGAAGAGATTTTGCCAAAACCGTTTTCTTTTGCGTATCGGGCTGCTCTCCTTAAGCGCAATTCAAAACAGGCGGCGCATCTACGGCCTCTTTCCGGTTCTTTCTCCAATCCTTTTGTTTTTTCAAACCATTGTTCTGTTTCGTAAGGAAGTTCTATAAATTCCACTTTTAAAGTATCGCACAGGCGCTTGTTTTCCTCTTTCCTCTTTTGATATTCTTCAAAAGGGGCAATGTTGGGATTGTAAAAAAGAACGGCAAACGGGATGTTCTTTTTTGCCAAATCGCAGATAACAGCGCAGGAACACGGAGCGCAGCAGGATAGAAGAAGCATTTTTTCTTCCTCTTTTCCTTTTTTATTTTCTTCCTTTTTATCCTTCCCCTTTTTATCTGAAACAAGAGAAAAAGAGGCGTTTTTTCCTTTTCTTTCTTCTGGAAAATTTTGAAAGGCCGCATTATCCGGCGAAGGAAAGTTGCAGTTATTTTGGCTTTTAATTTCGGTATTTTTCCTGTCTTGATATAAAGTTGCCTTCATTTTTGTTTTCCTGAAAAAGAAACCCTTCCGAGGAAGGGTTTTTACTCATCTTCTTTTTACTTTATAAAAATCTGTATGTCATCCGCCGACAGGGAAGAATTTGTCAGAGATGACATCTCCACGCGTCCGGACGGTATTCCTAAAGAAAGAAACATTTTAAAGACGGCGGCTGTTTCTTTTCTCATTCTCGCAGGCGTTTCGCGTCCGGTCATTCTTGTCAAAATGACAAAAGAAGCGTCGGGTTTTCTTTCCAAAACTTCTTGAATCAAAGAGGAAAGGGTCTTTTCATAATCCGGCTTCCCCTTTTCAAAGGAGATAACCATTAACGGCTTTTGAGTGGGAGATGTGCCGATATTTTTTCTTGTCTGCTCTCCGTTTTGGGCGGAAGGTTGTTCTGTAACGCCTGTTTTTTTCAGGGAAGGCGTTTTTATGGAAGCAAAAGCTTTGTTTTGTTCTTCATCCAAACGTCCCTTATGGATGGCTTGCGCCAAAACCGTTAAAAGCTTGCGTTGCTGAGATAAGTAAGCCTCCTGCGGCGGAATGCTGTCAGAAACCTGAGCGAATAAAATATCCAGTTGAACCAACAATCTTCCAACCTGATCCTCCAAAAGGCGCAGACGATCGTGGTCCTCGTCAACCGCTCCGGGTTCCAGATAGGCCGCTTTTATGGCACTTTGTAAATATTTTAAAGTGTCAATATTGCCGGAAATTCCTCCCGCGACCTGGCTGAGCCCGGAAACATCGGAAGCGACGACCTCCAACTGTTTTGTTGCCTCGTTCCATTTTTCAAGAAGGATAGGATTGCTGCGAGTCGTACCTTTTTGCAACCTGGCCTGCATAAAACTCATAGTTTCGTAATAAGAAGCGGAATCCTTTGAAATTTTGTCCTGAACTTTTTGAAAGTCGGAATCATGTAAACGCTGGTTTTCCTTTACCTGTTGAAATTGGGCGGACAGTTCGGAAGCTTTGCGTCCGACGGCCGTTCCCTGATTCATGGCGGAAGGATGCGTTTTTTGTTCAGAGTAAGAGACAACCTGCTCACCGGAAACGGAGGAGCAGCCGATCAGGCAAACAAAAGATGCGCATACGAAAAACTGATTTAAAGAAAAAGACATTAAAAACCGCCTCTTGAAAAAAATTAAACTAAAATCTAATGCCAGAGTTTAGCGAATCCTTGAGATTTATACAAGATTATTTTTTTAAAACGAAAGAAAAAATGCTTTTTTTCAAAAAAGTACTTGCAAAATCATTTGTTTCGGTTATAGTAAGCATCACTTTGAGCGCCCGTAGCTCAACTGGATAGAGCATCTGACTACGGATCAGAAGGTTGTGAGTTCGAATCCCGCCGGGCGCGCCAAGATTTCCAAGGCTTTCAGGATTTTATGAAAGCCTTTTATTTTTACCAGTAAGCAAATAGTAAGCAGAATAATAAAAAAGCGGCGTTTTTTGCGCCGCTTCTTTTTCTGTTATATTCTATCTTTTTTTGGCTTTGTATTTGCTTCTGTCATTCCTTCCGATTCCTTCAATAGATATTCACCGAAACGGCCTATCACACCCATAAGGTTAATAACTTGGTCTATTTCTGTTTTTTCAAGTTCTTTTTTGTCGCAATAGTAAAGGACTTTACTTAAAATCCCTACATATTCACAACATTCTTGAGCAGCACCTTGTATAAAATCTAAAAAGATTTTCACTTCGTTGTCTGTTCTCAAGTCAACATAATAAACGCCTTTTTGTCTTTCTGCATCATAACAATAATTTTTATTGTTTAATACACCAGCGCAATTTTGCAACGCCCCGTCTAAGTTTGTAAAATAATTATTTGTCATTTTATATGCCTTTCGTTATAAATTACCTAGTTGCCCTAGGCGGCGGGAGTTTAGAACCGCGGCATATAAACGCGTGTGCTTATTCAATATATTCACACACTCCCGCCATAAAAAACGAGGCATAAATAAAAGCCAATCTGACGCGGGCTTATGCGTATATGCAAGAGGTTCTAATCTCTTACCTATTATAATATATACATAAACCCCACCTGTCAAATTTTTCTTTCTCAGGCTTCGTTCGGGCTTCAAGCCTCTTTTCCCAATTATTAAAAAAGTCAAAACCCAAGAATTGACACTTATTTAATTTATAAAGCCCTTAAGGTAATCTTTGGGGGCCTTTTATTCAGTGGAAAGTTTTTTATCTGGCGGCTTTTGCAGCCCCTCAACCCTCGCCCTAATCTCGCCCTTGTTTTTTAAGTTTCGGTGGTTTTAAGTTCCCCAACCCTTACCGTTTTCTCACCGTTGTTTTTTGGGTGTTATTTGCTTTTGGCGTTAATAATTTCCTTTTATTATCTCTTTATATCTCTGTAAAAATTCTCGTGACTGCCAAGCGCAACAAAAGTTAAAATAATTTGTTTTTCTTCATACATATAAGCAATTAAAGTTAATTGCCCCACCATTTTAAATTTGTAAACAAAAATATCTTCTAAGTCTCCGACTTTGCGAGTCCCTATAAATGGATTGGCTATAATATCCCGTATGGCTGTATTTACATATTCTAATTGATTTTTATGAAGCTTTTTATAAACCTTTTCAAAACGGTTTGTTTGGACAATCTTCATTTTTCATCCTTAAAATTAAAAATGGAAACATCGCCCCGCAAAGCTTCTTCTTTGGCTAAAAGGCATTCTTTAATAAATTCCAAAGGTAAATCTGGATTGTCTTCCGCACATCTGCCTAACCTTGCCCAATATTCTATTTGTTTCGGCGTTGTCCTTAAATTAACTCCGGCATACTTTTCCGCCTGCTTTACCAAAGACGCCGGCAATCTGACCGCTATCGTATCCATTATTTTCCCTCCTGTTACTATTTATTATAATATATAACATTTTGTAACATTTTGCAACATTATATCTTTATATTTTCCGAAAGAAGAAGTCCCCCAATCCTGGCCGTAATCTTGCCGTTGTTTTTTAAGTTCCGGTAGTTTTAAACCTCTTAACCCTACCCGTTTCCTCCCCGTCCAACCCGTCAAAAAGGAATGCCACAAGAGTTTAAAAATCGCTTTGCCTCCTGTTGCGCTAGCGAATCAGAATACAACTTATCATAACTATTTAACCATAAATCAATACAATCTCTTTTGGCTTTTTCTTCTGCTGTTTTAGACAAAAAAACTCCTTCAAATTGATAAATGGCCGCGCGCTCTTCAAAGTAAAATTTCCAGTCTTCAGGTAAAAAAATAATTATTGTTTTTTTTGCGTTTTTTTTGTAACATTGTAACAACACCCCTCAATACGGCAGATTTCCTCACTTTTTTTGTTACAAAAATGCCCTTTTAAATTTGTAACTGTTACAAAATTTTTGTAACACTTTTGGGAAATTGTAACACATTTTGTAACACTTTTTTCCTTGTTTTCTGCGCCTTCCCATGAGGTTGTTACAATGTTACAATTTTTTTGCATTTTTTTAGAATATTTTTTTTTGTTTTTTCGTCGTCATAAAGCAGCATCTTTTTTTTACTCCCTTATTCATAGATTTTGGACAAAAAAGTATAAACGCGCCTCAGTTCATTCTTTATTCTTTTGGTTGTAGATTTTGTACTTTCCAACCACCCTTTTTCTTTCAAGACCTCTTTTGCAAGTTTTGAATTTACCCCCTTGCAAATATCTCTTTTGAAACTTTCAGCGAACACATAAAAAACAAGTCGCCCCTCTTCTCTATTTTTATAGCCTACCATATTGTTGATTGTTTTAAGATTTGTCCCGGTTAAATCTTCAAATCTGCTTTCGGCGTTTTGTTCAAAGAAGTATTTGACTTGCTCCAGGATTTCTTTTTCTTCTTGGTTATCCAGCCCGCCCCTTTCTTCACACCAATCATTAAAACAAGTCAAGGCGGCTTCTAACGCTGTCCCCTCCAGCCAAGGGACAATCCCTTCTTTACTTGCTTTTTCCCCCGCATACGCGGCTAATATAAAGTGGTTATAAGCCCTTCTTGCCTGGCTGTTGGCTTCCTCTGGCAAAAGAGAAAGAGCTTCATCCATGAAATGATTAAAATCCTCTTTTATCCTTTCCCGGTCTTCATTGATAAGGTTCTTTAAAAAGGCTCTGCCGGCGGTTCCGTATGTCTCGCGTATAGCCTTATTGAGATAAGAGGAAAACTCCGCCCCGTCTTTAATATTATGGATATCCTCAAAAGCTCCGTAACGGCTGCCTTCTTTAACAGCCGGAATATTTAATAGCCGGATATTCTGTCCGGCGTGGACTTTCTTTTTGCTTTCTATGGCGCAATCTTGCAAGTCCTTTTCTCCGGAAGAGAGAAACAACAAACGCCAAGAGGGCGCTTTTTTCGTCATTCCGTTCTTGTCAGCTCTAGCCTTACCTTCCTCATTGCCTAACATATAAACCATTTCCAGGGCCTTTGCGGCGTCTGCCTGGCCTATCTCGTCTAAAACAAGTAGATTATCTGTTCTGGAAGCCGCTGTCCCTTCCAATCCGTTATCTGTTGTCCGCCAAGTCTTGATAAACTCTTTTCCTCCCCATACAGAAGAAGCAACCTTTAATATAGTTGACTTCCCGCAAGAAGAAGGCCCCACCAAATGAAATCCGCCGCTTTCCATCCCTACAATATCCAAAAGGGGACAGGCTAAAGCAAGGCTTATCCCAAAGGTTAAACGGCTGTTTCCTACAGCATAAGACGCAACCTTCCCTTTCCAATCCTCTAAAGTCCCTTGCCGGCAATAAAGAGGCGTTGCCTTGTTCCCTTGATAGATAACGATTTCTTTTTGATTGCCCTCCGGCGCAATGATTTCATCGGGAAAAACATAAAAGCCTTTAAACCATCCGGTTTGATTTGTAAACAGGGCGCGTTTCTCCGGTATGTATTCTTTTAAAAACCTTCTTAAAAGCCTGTTGTTTGTAATATTAAGCCCATCATCCAAAAGGGCCTCCATAAGCTCTCGCCCATCGCCGGCGGAAATAATTGTATTTGAAAGGATTTTCTCTTTCATTACTCCGTCCGGGTCTTGAAATCTTACAAGTTTTCCCCAATGGGCGGATTTATCATCCCGGGTATAAGCAATAACCTCTATTTTATCAGAGACTTTTTGCGGTTCATCTTCCCCGTCTGTATATAAAAGAGCGTCGGGCGTTAAAACATACCCAAATGGAAGAGCGTTTTTTGTTTCTTCAACCTTTCCTTTCAGCCCCTCAACCCTTACCGTAATCTTACCGTTGTTTGATAGGTTATTTGCCTCTGCCTCCTTCTTTTTTTTCCCTTCAACCCTCGCCCTAATCTCGCCCTTATTTTCCGGATTATTTGCTTCTGTTTGCGTTTTATTCCCCCCTGTAATCCTCCCCGTTTCCTCCCCGTCCGGTTCGCCTTTTAAGGCAGGGTTTTCTTCTTTTTCCTCCTTATTGAAAAAAGAGGCCACTTTATTTAATCCTTCTTCAACGGCTATATCGTTAAAATCCGCCTTGCCTCCTTTGCTTAATTTTGGTATAACAATCTTACAAGAGTATTTATCAGCTACTTTTTGCGCCTCTTCAACGCCGCGGTTGGGGGCGCCTTCTTTTTCATCATTATCAGCTGCTATAATAATTTCTTTATCGGGGTATTTATTTTTTAAAGCTACCGTTACCGCTTCCAGATTACCGCAATCAAAAGCAACGGCCACCGCTTTACCTGTTGCTTCGTGAATACTGGCGCCGGTGGCGTATCCTTCGCAAACAATGATTTCTTCCTCCGGTGTTCCAATCGGAAAATAACATCCCTTCTTTT
>CASFRQ010000034.1 GCA_949296785.1 uncultured Alphaproteobacteria bacterium | reverse complement strand
GGTAAAGACGGTATGGAAAAGCGCATCGGGCCCGGGTCGCAAAAACCGAACGATAAAACGCCGTCTTTTTGCTCAAGTCGGCGGAAAATGTTTTTCATTTCCTGCGCTTTGGCAAGGATGGCTTCGGCGTAAGTAAGGGCCAGTTTTCCCATCTCGTTCAGACGGATTTTATTTTTATCATGCTCAAAAAGAAGCGCGCCGCATTCTTCTTCCAGCTTTTTAATGGCCAAGCTGAGCGCCGGCTGGGAAATATGCAGTTTTTGAGCCGCCTGCGTTATGTTGCCGCATTGCGCCGCCTCTTTGAAATATCTTAATTGCGTCAGTTCCATTTAAAGACCCGCTATAAGTTTTATTTATGGTGTTATAAAAAAACAATATTGTACTTTTGCCCGAGATTCAAGAATAATGATTTAAAATTTCACAAAAAAAGGAGGAAGAAAATGAAACGGACGGGATATGTTTGGTTATTACTTTTAACGCTTTTTTCAAAACCTATTTACGCGCAGGAGGAGACGATGACCAGAGCGCAGCTTGCAACGCAGACTTATGAACAGCTTTTTAAAAATCCTCGGACAGCCAGCCCGACGGATCCGGAATTTATGGAAATCTTGCAGAGAAACATTTTCGGCGAAGTGTTTTTCACGGGGTCTTTGACGCCCAAGCAAAGAGAACTGATAACCGTGGCGGCCTTAACGACTTTGCAGACGCTGCCTCAATTAAAATCTCATATCGGCGCGGCGCTGAATGCCGGCAATACGCCGTTGCAAATCAGGGAAGCGATTTATCAGTGCGCGCCTTTTATCGGTTTTCCCCGCACTTTAAATGCCATTGCCGTGTTCAACGAAACGGTTCGGGAAAGAAATATCCCTCTGCCGCTGGAAAATACGGGAACCACTACGGATGAAACGCGTCATGAAAAAGGGTTGGAAATTCAAAAAGCTCTGTACGGGGAGGAGGTTAAAACGGCGATGGCTTCTTTGCCGGGAGAGTATAAGGATGTCATCCCCGCTATCTTGACGGATTTTTGTTTCGGGGATTTTTATACCAGAGACGGCTTGTCCGTTCAGGAAAGGGAACTCTTGTCCTTGGTTGTTCTGACGGCGTTGGGGGCGGAAAAACAGCTGCCGGCCCATATTGTCGGTGCCATGAAAGCGGGTAATGACAAAGAAACGCTTTTGGCCGCAATGGTGCAGGCAATACCTTACATCGGATTGCCTTACGCGTTAACGACCATCAATTTGATAAAAGAAGCGAATCCGGAAAGTTATGAGCCGATTTATAAATAGTTTTTTAAGAAAGGGCGCTTATGAAAAGTTTTCGGATATTTCTGCTTTTCTGCCTTTGTCTGTTTTCCGGCAGAACAGCGGCGCAAGAGACACAAAAGGAGATACCAGTGAAAATAAAAATGACTTTTGACGATAAGACCGTGATTGTCCGTATGAAGGATAACGACGCCGTTCGGCAGTTGATTCGGATGCTGCCTGCCTCTTTTGAATTTATAGATTTTGCCGGAAAGGAAAAAATAACGGAATTTCCAAAACCCGTTTCTTTTGAAACGGCGCCGCGCGGTATGATTGCTTCGGCCGGAAAGATGTTTATTTACGCTCCGTGGGGAAATCTGGGATTTTTTTATAAAGACCATAGTATGTCGCCGGATGAAAATCTGATTGAACTGGGCGAGGTAGAAAAAGGTCTGGTTCAGCTTTCTTCACAGAAAGGAGGTTTTGCGGCAACCATGGAAGTCATGAAAGAAAATAAGGAGGAATAGGCAATGAATCGCCGGGATTTTATCAAGATGACATTTGCGGCGTCCGCGTTGGCTGCTTTGCCGAAGCTTTCGGTCTCTGCGCCGACAGCGACGCCGACGAAAAATGGAAAAGGAGAAAAAATGAAAATACTTGTTTTAACGGGCAGCCCGCGCCGAAACGGCAATTCCAATACTTTGGCGGATAATTTTATCAAGGGAGCCAGGGAAGCGGGACATGAAACGGTGCGTTTTGACGCGGCGTTCAAAGAGGTTCATCCGTGCATCGCCTGCAATAGATGTGGGATGAACGGTCCTTGTATTTTTAAAGACGATTTTGATTTTGTACGAGAACATATCATTGAAGCGGATATGGTTGTTTTTGCCACGCCGATGTATTACTTCGGCATTTCGTCGCAGTTGAAAGCGGTCATAGATCGTTTTTACGCCCTCAACGGGCAGATACACCGGCCGAAAAAAGCCACTTTACTGATGACATACGCCGATACTTCCGCCGCGGAAGCGGAGCCGATAAAGAACCACTATCATGTTCTTTTGAACTATTTGGGATGGCAGGATGCGGGACAAATTATAGCTTCCGGCGTCTGGACGGAGGGGGCCGTAGAACGGACGGATTTTCCGAAACAGGCTTATGAACTCGGCAAGTCCCTCTAAAAAACGAAAACTTTTGTATCTTGTTTGAAGGTAATCGGGTGGTTTTCTTAATTCATAAAGAGGAAACGGGATTTCTTGCCCTTAAAAGAAAAGAGCAAATAAGGGCAGTGTTCCGTTTGAGGCAAAGCCAGTCTGGCAAATAATTCGGCGGCGGAAAAATAAAGTTTATGCATTCCTTTAAAAGTATCTTTTTCCCATTGGTTTTTACCAATTATATCTACCCGAAAGAAATTTTGTAAAGAACACTTGACAAATTGATGTGTTATGCGAAAATTTTCTTAAAAAATTAAAGGATGAAGGTGCTTCATGACGGACAGGGAAGATAATTTGTCAGACAAAATATACTTGTATCACGGTTTCAGAAGAATTTCGGATATTCCCCAGATTGATAACGGCAGTATTGCCTATAAAGGAGAAGGCGCAGGAGGGCAAGGCGAGGGGTTTTACTTTTTTCGTCAATAAAGAAAAGACACAGTCTTATCTGGGGGAATATTACCATAGTTGCGCGGATTTAAACAGTCATATGACGAATCTGAGCGCTGTGATTGTACAAACGGAAATCTCGGCGGACGATATGAAATATCCCGATTGGCAGTTTGATTATGAAGCCGTGAATAATGACGAGGATAGTTCTTTTTTGTCTGACGGCCTGAAGGATTTATTTGTCAGGTATCTGCCGGAGGTTCCGGATATAAAAAAAGATTTGGGAGAGGTTAGGGTGCGCGCTCCCGCCGAGAAGTTGTCCGAACAAGTGAAGTCCTTGGTTTTCGCTGATGTCCAAGAGACGCCTCATAAAAATGTTTTTAGGATTCTTGTTAATGGTAGGCCTCTTTATGACAAAATGGGACTGCTCGCTATGGATGTGATGCAAAAAGTTAACGATTACATGTGTGAACATTGTCCCGCTTACGGGGAGGAGTACAATCAACTCTTGCGACAGGCCTTGACCTGCAGCAAAAACAGCGCCTTGAAATATACCGGGGATAAAAAATTAAAAGTGTCGGCCG
>CASFRQ010000033.1 GCA_949296785.1 uncultured Alphaproteobacteria bacterium | reverse complement strand
TTTTTTTTGTAAACTCTCCTCATATATAAACTTGGAACAGGAAAGGATATGCCGATGACTGTGGTGATTTTGCCGGAAGGGTACAAACCTTCGGAAAATGAGGAATATATGAATCCCAATCAGCTGGAATATTTCAGAAGAAAGCTGATTGACTGGAAGGAAAGCCTTTTAAAGGAATCTGAGGAGACAATAGACAATCTGAAAGAGGAAAATCTCGCCGTTCCTGATATGAATGACCGTGCGTCGGCGGAAACGGATCGTTCTTTTGAACTCCGGACGCGCGACCGGATGCGCAAACTGATTTATAAGATTAACGAAGCTTTGGCGCGGATTGACGACGGTTCTTACGGGTATTGCGAGGAAACGGGCGAACCTATCGGGTTGGGGCGGTTGGAGGCAAGGCCTATCGCCACGCTTTCCATTGAGGCGCAAGAACGTCACGAACGGTTGGAAAAAACAAAATCGGATGACGCCGACGATTTGGATGGAAGAGAATAAAAGATTCTGATGTCCGGATTTCAAAAGCCGGCTTATGTCGGAGGGAAATTGGCACCGGTTTTTTTTAATGTATGTTTCTCTGTTTTGCATTGTTGCGTGCCGTTTCCGAAAGGTAATGGGCGGCGGGCAAAATAACGGAGGAACGGAATAGAATACAGATAAAAAAAATAAAAGTAATAAAGAAAGAAAAAAGATGTCTCTCCTTTTAAAAACGGGTTTTATTCTGGGATCGGCTTCCCCGCGAAGGCTGGAACTTTTAAAACAGGCGGGATTGGAACCTGTTAAAACAATATCGGCGGATATTGACGAGACTCCTTTGAAAGGAGAATTGCCGAAGCCTTATGTTATTCGTATGGCAAAAGAAAAGGCGGAGAAATTGATTCCTTTGGCGGAAGGGAGGCCTCTTTTGGCAGCGGACACGGTAGTGGCCGTGGGGCGGAGGATTTTGGGAAAGCCGCGGAACAAAGAGGAAGCGGAAGTTTTTCTTCGTCTGCTTTCCGGACGGCGTCATGCTGTTATGTCCTGTATTGTTCTTGTGATGCCGGACGGCCGTTTGTTGTCTCGTTTTGTGCAGACAAAGGTTCTTTTTAAACGGTTGGACGAGTCTGAAATCAAAGATTATCTTTCTTCCGGCGAATGGGAGGATAAAGCGGGCGCTTACGCTATACAGGGGTTGGCTGCCGTTTTTGTGAAGTCTATTATTGGTTCTTATTCCAATGTCGTGGGATTGTGCCTGCCGACAACCGTTTCTTTGTTAAAAGGGGCTCTCGGTACGGTTCCTTTTTCTTAAAAAGGGGATGAGCTAGAAGCGGGATTGAGGCTTTGGCCGATATTCCTGCTTGCAGAAAAAAGGAAGGCGGTCTTCCCTCCGCCGACGCCGTAAAAGATGAAAGGATGAGGGGTGAAACTTTATCTTTCCGATTCTTTTTTTGAAAAAAGAGCGATGCTGGCAGATGCTGACGGCAAGGTAAAGGCTTTGTATTTTCAGTTTCCTTTCCGCCCGAACTTGGGGGAGGTTTATGCCGGGCGCGTTGTGGAAAAAATTTCAAAACTCAATGCTTTTTTTGTAGATTTGGGAGATGGAAAGACCGGTTATCTGTCTTCAAAGGAAAAATTGACGACGGGTAGTCTTGTCGGCGTTGAGGTTGTTAAGGAGCCGCGCGCGGACAAACTGGCAAATTTAAAATTGTTGGAGGGTGTCTGTCTTAAGGGAATAAGGACGCCGGCGCTGCTTGTTCCCGTTGTTTTGGAAAAAAGGGTTTTAAATGAGTTGGCGCCTGAAGAGGTCATGAATATTTCAATTTCCGATTCTTTTCCCGAGGATGTTTTTGAGGAAGCTTTGGAACAGGCGCTTGCTTCGTCTGTTTCTTTTTCTTCGGGCGCAAGGATTCATTTTGACAGGGGGCACGCCTGTGTCGGCATAGATGTCGATTCGGGACAAAGTTTGGACAGGATAGAGGATTTGAACGCGGCTGCCGTTCCGGTTATCGCGCGGCAGATTCGTCTGGCAAACGATGCCGGGAATTTTATTGTGGATTTTATCGGAAGCAAAAAACCTTTTTTTATGAAGCCTCTTTTAAATAAACTGAAAGAAGCTCTTTTAAAGGAGGGGATTGAGGTCGGACAACCGTTTCTTTCGCAGCTCGGTTTTGCGGAGTTTGTCCGAAAAAGGACGACGGCGCCGCTGTCTTCCATGTTTTCCGAGGCGCAATGGGATGTTTTGGCTCTTCTGCGTGCAATGAATTGCTTAAGAATAAAAGGGCAGCGCGTTAAAACGGTTGAAGTGTCCGAATCTGTTTTTTCACTTTTAAATACGGAATTTTTAAAATATTATCAAAAAGCGGCGGAAGCTTTTGCAGAACCCGTTGCCTTGTCTGTCAGAAAAGAGTCAAAATTTTCCTCCTTTGAAATTGTGGAGAGATAAAATGGAAAAAAAAGAAGGTAAGTCTCCAATTGAGGAGGTAAAAGAAAAAGCCGTAAAATGTCCTGTTTGTGGCAAAGAGTCGGTCAAAGAATATTTCCCGTTTTGTTCCAAAAGGTGTGCGGATATTGATTTGAACCGCTGGTTCAGCGGGGTTTATGCTTTTCCTTCCGAAGAAGGGGACGAAGAGGATGGGGAAGCATTGTCTTCCGCAGAAAGCGAAGAAGGAAAATAAATTAAGAAAAAAAGAAAAAAACTAAAAAAAAGTCTGGACAAGCTTTTTGAAATCAGGTATAAACCTTTCCTATGAAGTTTCGGCCAGGTAGCTCAGTTGGTAGAGCAGGGGACTGAAAATCCCCGTGTCGGCGGTTCGATTCCGTCCCTGGCCACCATTAAAAAGCCTTGATTTTCAAGGCTTTTTTATTATTTACAGGCTGTGAAAATAAAAAATCAAAAATGCGAAATTGTGTAATATTGTGCAAAAAAAATCCGAGTCATTTAAGCAAAGTTGCACAAAATTTGCACAAAGTTTGCGCAAAATTTTTCGCAAAAAAGCCGAGTCGTTATCCGAAAACTTTATTGAGGGCTGCTCTTTTTTCATCATCTAGTACATGAGCATATTTTAATGTTGTATTTATATTGCTGTGGCCTAGAATTTCTTTAGTTATTCTTAAATTATTCGTCTTTCTCAATATCCATGTGGCCGCCGTATGGCGCAGTGTATTGAAGTTTGTATACGGAAGAGTTTCGTCTTTCAATTCTTTTGAGAAAGATTTGTTTGTTTTTCTTTTGTAAAAAATATTACGCCAAGAAGTCGATATGCTTTTTATTGGTTTTGTCGAATCATAAAAATAAAAAAGGAAGAGCTGTTTCTTATCTTTTAAGAATAATTTTCCGGCAGTTTAGTTGACCTATCGGTATTTAAAATTTTTAATGTTTTTCCGTTGACGCGATAAAAAGAGGAAGCATCTTGCAGGCTGGTCCGGCCCGATAACGAGAATCGCCGCTTTTTCCGCGTTTCGTTTTTATCTATGGAGTGGTTGGTCAATTTTCGGAACGGGTCTCCGACAAACATTTTCATAAGCGAATAGAAGCCGGTCCTTCTTCGCTTTTGCTTATTTCGAGGGTAGTATTTTTTTAGCGGGTTTTGATACTTTTTTATGAAAGGTTTTGTTTATAAAAAAACCGCAGTTTCCTGCGGCTTTAATGGCGGGAGTGACGGGGCTCGAACCCGCGACCTACGGCGTGACAGGCCGTCGCTCTAACCAAACTGAGCTACACCCCCATGCGGTGTTTTCATCTTGTATCAAGAATAAAAGCAGAATGCAAGTACTTTTTTCATAAAAATTGAAAATTTTTACATGAGTGGTTTTTTCTTTGGATATCTGTCCCGAAAAAGGAGTTTTTATT
>CASFRQ010000032.1 GCA_949296785.1 uncultured Alphaproteobacteria bacterium | reverse complement strand
TGTAACAAAAAATTCACAGTCTCATAATTGCAAATATACTTCATTTTTAACATGAAAATGGTAAATAATTTGATAATACTTCTTTTCGATATTTTTCCGCTTTTTTGAAATTTCTGGGTATAAAACAACAAAATCTTTGCCAAGAGTCGCATTTTGTTTTATCTAGTTTTTTTAGAGGGGTTTGTTTATGCGATTAAATGGTTTTAATTCTTTTTTAGGCAGTTTTATTTTGTCTCTGTTTATGATTTTTTCTATAAACAGCTCTTTGACACATTCTTCAAACGCCTCTTACCATAAGATTGCCCCCCATGGAAATGTTACCGTATTTTTGAAAAAAAACTCTCCCTCAAAGGTAGCACCCTCTCATATTGCTTTAACAAAGCCGGATTTTCGCTCGCACCAAAAGAAAGATAAAGTTATTGTATCACCACCTTATCCTGAAAAGAAAGAACTCCCCCCTGCATTACCAGATTTCAAAATTTCTTCATCTCTTAATTCATCTTCTCCTGTTGAAAACAGTTCTGAGAAGGATATTGCTCCAAAGAATGAACTTTTTCTTTCTAGAACTCCTTCCGTCAAACCTCTTTATAAGCCTCACGCACCCTCTAAAGAAGTTAAAGATGATATTGTTTTAGCCTCTTCGACCGTTGAAAAACTTCATTCCGAGGTTTCTCTTTCTCCGTTCAAGACTGATACAGAAGAGGCGCCAAAGGAAAAAGTGTCCGCTTTAGAGCCACCTTCGCCTGAGACAGTCACAAACAAAAAAACAGAGCAAAATACAGAAGGTCTCCTCATTCCTCTAGAAAAAGAAGACAATGGCGCCCACCCCTTTATCGGCAACTCTATTATCAACCCACCTTCCGCAGCCTCTCAAGTTGCCATGTCGGACGTAAGCGCCCCACTTTCAGCCCTAACAGATTCTCCTCTCTCATCTAAGTCATTGGAGAAAGATGACACTTCCTCCAAAGAATGGGAAACAATGGCTGCAAAACATAATTCCCTTCCCAAAGAAAGACCCGTTAAAGACGTTTATGAACGCCCACAACTTTTATCGAGCGACAACCCTTGGGTTGTGGCAAAGGGAGCTCCTTTTCCAAAGAATGAGACCATAACCGAACAAAATTTTTACAAAGATGACGATAATTTAGCCCTGTCCGCCGATTTATCCTCATCATCACACGCCGATAACAAAGGTTCCAAATTAGCCGGTGAAGTCGTAAACAATATTCTTATCCCTATCCCCGAAGATATTTTAGAAAACAAGGACTTAATGCCTGATTTAGTTTCCAATCCTCAAAATAAGCCTTTGGAAGAAAAACTTAAAGAAAAAGAGGCTATCACAGAAAGCGAGCAAGATAAAAACAACGACGATATACCCTTTATTACGGTTGACGATACCCCCCAGCCCCAGTCTTCAGCGAAAGAATCTCAATCTTCCGGCTTATTTAGTAGTTTGACATCTCTTTTTTCATCAAAAGATAAAACTCCCCTTACCGAAGAGGCTACCCCATCTCCTGAGGAGAATAATGATGATCTCGATATTTCGAGCTTTCAGCTTTTATCAAGCGGAAAGAAAAATTTAAAAATTCTTCCTTCAGAAATACGCCTTTCGTTCCAACCAGATCGCGCTGAAATCTCCGGAAAAACTCTTGATTGGCTCCGCGCCTTTGCACAGAAAGCCCTTGAAAATGAAGATGTTTCTCTTGAAATTCGCATTGATGGTTCCTCATCCTATACCCTTCAGCAAAAAAGATTGAATTTGTTATACAATATTTTAACTAATTTGGGTTTAGGATAC
>CASFRQ010000031.1 GCA_949296785.1 uncultured Alphaproteobacteria bacterium | reverse complement strand
GAAAGGCTGGTTTTTTCAAAATGAGCATCTGTTTTTTGAGTTTGAAAAGAGCCCCCCCTGGCTACCGGAATCCGGTTTTTGAAGACGGAAGGGCCTGCCGGATTTTTATGCGGACGGGAAAAAATTCTGACTTTACCTGACTTTAAAAGAAGAAGACTCAGCAAAACTGTGCATTCCAGCGACCTGGGAGGCGGCGTCCCATCGGATAAAAAGAAAATGCCGCTTTATAGATTCTTTATAAGGTCTGGAAAAAAACAAAAGGGCGAATATTAAGTTCTGAAATGATTTTTTTAAACCGTTTGGAATATCTTGACGACAGAATTTATTTTTCGGATATTGAAAAAGGAGTTTTTATTTCAAAAATAATAGGAAGAACCCGTCAAAAAAGGAGAATTTTATGAAAAGAACATTCTTTGCTGTTTTCTTGTTCGGAATATTTTGTTTTATTCCTTTTCAAAGTTTTGGCGCTTGTGATTGTACGGAAGTGGAAATTATTGAAAAACTAAAAAACGCATCGTCTTATGAACTGGGAGGCCTTTTTGAAAAATTGGCGGACAGCGCTTCATTTTTTTCTTCTGTGTCAACGCGGCATGCCTTTGCAGAAGTGATTTATTCGTTAAAAGACGAATATTCGTTTCAGGAGGCTTTGCGTGGATATATAGAAAACAACTGTCGCGTTCAAGGGGAACATATCGTCTGTCAATGACAGATATATAAAGAAAGATGAACTGTGTTTAAACAAAGGGATGCTCTTTTGTTTCCTTTTCCTAAAATTGCGACAGGCAGACGGATGGACAAACTTGTTTTGAATGAAAAAGAGAGGAAAAACATATTCCCTCTCTTTTCTTTATGTGACGATATAAACTTAATGACAGGTATAAATATAATATCAAAAAATCTATCGTCCATTTGATAGAGAAGAAAGAGCCATGGCATTTTTCCCCATCATATCAGACATTTTCTGACTCATATCCTGATTGCTTTGCATAATATTATCAATTGTCTGCAAGATTTCAGGATTCCCTTGTTTTGCAACTTCTTTAAGCGAATTCAAAGAATCTTGAATACTTCCTGTTTTTATTTCCGTATTGTCTATAAACTCAACAGGGTCTTTTCCGGTTTGTTCTTCAAATTCATCTCTGGAGATTACCATGTTATAAATTTCATCGCCATTTTTTGCTGTAATTATAACATTTCCTACCTCTTTTTTCGTTTCTTCAATGATATGCTCTTTCATGCGTTCATCTAAATTGGATTGTTCATACTCTTTTATATCATTATAACCGGAAACCATCATGAAAATTTCAGAAGCTTGCGGCTGCTTTTTTTCTTGCGAGCTTGAAGTATGGAGATAAGTGCCGGTGTCTACTTGTGTGATTCCTGCAGTTTCTGTGATTTGAGTTGAAACCGATATAAAAGTACTTCTCCCGTTTGTTCCCGTTTGGAATATGATATTGCCGGAGGCATTTAAATCGGAAGCATAAACATTTCCTCCCATCAAAACAGTAGACAAAGCAAGGGCAATTTTTGTTGTATTTTTTACTTTTGACAATTTAGATCGAATGTCCTCTTTCTTCTGCTCTTGTTCTTTTTTCTGAGGAGTAGTAGGTTTTTTTGATTTCTCTGAAAGTTTATCTAAAAGATTGTTTAAAAACATGAATGTACTCCTTCCATATTTAAAATTTATTCTTACTCTCAATATAAATCTTTTTTAAAAAAATGTCAAATTTTTTGTATGATTGTGTTATCCGCTTTTATCTTGAAAACAGGAATGGGTAAATGTGTTTGTTTTTTATAAAAGAAAAGTAGAAAGTATCTCTTTTCTTATTTTATTGACAGAATAACACTAGGAGGTTTTATTTTTATTGAGGAAAAAGTCTTTGTTTTTCTAAAAAATGTTAAAAACATTGATTAAAAGCTTCTTTTAAAGCTTTTTTGAAAATTTTGTTGGCGCTGCCGGTTCTTCCCTCATCTCTTAAATCCTGAGCCCGTTGATACTCCTCCGGTGTCAAAACGGATTCGGTTACACGGAAAATGCACTGGCATTGCTTGTCTTCTTCAAGAAAGCCGGAGGTATCTTCAAAGCAGACCTCAAAAATTCCTTCAAATTCTGCTTGTTCCAAAAAAGCATCCATTTCTTCCGTTCCGGTAAAATCATTCCACTGGGCTCGGGCGGTTGAAATCATCGCTCCGGAAAATAGAGCGGCAAAGGCAAGCAGCAAAGAAAATTTTTTCATTATTTCACCTCTTTATAAGTTAAACCGTTTTCGGTCGTGAACGCCTGTTGACTAATCTTTTCTACCTTAACGGAAAGTTTTTACTTTACCGCGGCATAACGGTTTTCGCCGGCGTTCGGCATTCTGTTTTCTGCCTTGCGGTCGCGACGAAAATAAAACGGTTGTTTAAGTTTAACGGGGGGCAGGCTTGGACGCAAGGATAAAATTTTTACGGCGTGAAAAGCGCCCTTTCGGTAAAGGCAAAATTTTTGCAACGAAAGAGACGGCACAAAAAAACCGCCCCTTGAAGAAAGGCGGCTTTAAAAAAATTGGAGCGGGCAATGGGATTCGGACCCACGACATCAACCTTGGCAAGGTTGCGCTCTACCCCTGAGCTATACCCGCATGAACTTTGTTCTTCTCTTTTATACTATCTTTTATGATTTGACAACATCTTTTTTTAAATTCTTTCAAAATTGCCGCAAAACAAGCTCTTTTCCTTGATTTTTTTTATAAAAAGTCTATGATTTCCTTATCATGTTATGACCCAAAAAAAGGATTCTTGAATTTATGTCTGCTTTAAAGGAAAAACTGTATGCCGGCGTTAAATTTCTTTTGGCGTTGGGGGCGGCTTGTTTTTTGACGGCGGCGTTCGCCTCTTACCATTCCGAAGACCCGTCTTTCAACACGGCTTCCGGGCTGGAGGTTCAAAATTGGATGGGAAAACCGGGGTCTTATGTTTCCGATTTGCTTTTTCAGGGTTTTGGCGCGGCGGCTTTATTGATTCCTCTTTTTATTTTTTTCTGGTGCGGTTTTTACGCAAGGGAAAAAAGGCTTCCTTTGTTTAAAACAAGGCTTTTTGCTTTTGTTCTATTGCTGTTGGTGGCGGGAACTTTGTTTTCCTCTTTTGGCAAGGTGACGCTTCCGGGTTTTAAAACGGAAAGGGATTTGGGTGGTATTCCGGGAAGTTATCTTTATTCTCTTTTACCGTTTAACTTTTGGGTAACGGCTTCTTTTTATGCCGTTACGGCTGTGCTTTTTGCTTTTTGTTTTAAATTTCCACTGAAGGCATTGTTCCGTTTGTGTTTTTTGAGAGGGAAAAAGGTTAAGAAAAAGGGGGAAGACGGAGAAAAAACATCTCAAAAATATTCTCGGCTTTTTTCCGTGTTATCTGTTTTCGGTATGAAGAAAAGGTCCAAAGTTCCGATGCCCGAAGAGGTTCTTGTTGAAAAAAAAGAGCCTGTTTTCGGCGAGTCGCTGGTTAAAGAGAAATTTAAAAAATCTTTAAAGGAAGATAAAAAGGTCAAAAGCGGGAAAAAGGTCGCTGATGTCAAAGGAAGATCTTCTTCTGAAACTTCTTTGACGGAAGAAAAGGGAAAGTATGTGATGCCTCCCGTTGATTTCCTGATGCTGCCGCCAAGTGGTCGGAAAAACGGCCTGACACAGGAAGCGATGGAAAAAAATGCCAAACGTTTAGAAAGTATTTTGGAGGAATTCGGTGTTAAGGGCTCTATCGTCCATATTCAGCCCGGTCCGGTCGTTACTTTGTATGAGTTGGAATTGTCGGCCGGCATTAAAACCTCCCGCGTTATCGGTTTGGCCGAAGATATTGCCCGCGTTATGAGTGTGATTTCGGTCCGAATCGCGGTTATTCCGGGACGAAGTGAAATCGGTATAGAAATGCCGAATGAAAAAAGAGAGACAGTTTATTTAAGAGAATTGATAGATACGACGGAGTATCGGGAAAACAAGACCGCATTGCCGCTTATTTTAGGGAAGGATATCGCTGGAACGCCGGTTTTCGCCAACTTGGCGAGCATGCCGCATCTTCTGGTCGCGGGGACGACGGGTTCCGGTAAATCCGTTGCCATTAACACGATGATTCTGTCGTTGCTTTACCGTTTTACGCCCAAACAATGTCGGATGATTATGATTGACCCGAAGATGTTGGAGTTATCTGTTTATAACGGGATTCCTCATTTGATGATTCCCGTCGTGACGGAAGCGCCGAAGGCTGTCATGGCTTTAAAATGGGCGGTCCGGGAAATGGAGGACAGGTACCGCGCGATGAGCCAAATGGGTGTCAGAAACATAGAAAACTATAATGCCAAACTAAGAGAGGCTTTGGCGACGGGAAAAACATTAACCCGGTCCGTCCAGACGGGCTTTGATCCGGAAACGGGAAGGCCTGTTATAGAAACGCAGCAGTTGGATTTGACGCCGTTGCCATATATCGTGATTATTGTGGACGAAATGGCGGATTTGATGTTGGTTGCCGGCAAGGATGTTGAGGCGGCGATTCACCGTTTGGCTCAAAT
>CASFRQ010000030.1 GCA_949296785.1 uncultured Alphaproteobacteria bacterium | reverse complement strand
GCTGTGTTTCGTAAGGTGCTTTTGTTGAAAATTTACCGATGGCATAACCGTTTTCTTTTGTTGCCACCTCCAAAGAAGTGTCTTGGAATGTCTGCTTATTATAAAGGATTTCCCGAATATTAAAGGTGAACGAGGCGGGAATTTCCGAAGTCGGCGCGAATCCGTTCCACCCTTTTTCTTTAAAATAGTTTTTCGCAAATTCAATAAATCCGGCCGCTTCAATCCTGTCCATGATAAACGCACCGTTCAGGGATTTTCCTCCTTCCGCAGAGGGAGAAAAAACATATTTCAGGGAACCGCTGACGGCATTTGTCGTTTCCTGCGCTCCTTGTCGTAAAGCGATTTCTTTTAAATCCAGAACTCCGGGGGATAATTCCAAAGAAACATTACCGATAAGGGGTGATTCAAAACTGTCCGGAATGTCTGTCTGTGTTCCGAAGTCTTGCAAAAAGCTGGCTAAATTGTTGACTTTGAGGGATAACCCGCCAGACAGAGAAGAACCTGTGGACAGTCTGGAAACGAGGCCTTTGAAACGGACAGCGGCATTCTCTCCATTTGTTGTCAGAAGGAAGTTGATTTCCGTTGCCCTGTCAGAGGCGATTTTGTCCGAAGAAAGCAAGGTTGTTATTTTCTTTTTGTCCCACTCAAAGGAACCGTCAAATTTAAAAGGTCCCCTGACCGAATCGGCAACCAACTCGCCGTTTATTTTGTCCATGGACTTCTGAATGTCGTAAGGAGCATCCTGATAGACAATCTGCCCGTCAATAATCATCATGCTTTCAAATTTAGGAGAAAGGCTTTTTTGTCCGCCGCCAAGTAAATCCGGCGCGTCCAGGGAAGAGACATTTAAAAACTCAAAATCCCAATTGATCCGTTCGTCCGCCATACGCTCAAGATAAACGACGGGTTTATCCAAAATGACTTTTTTAAACACAAGAGGGTTTTTAAAAAGAGAATCCCATTCCACAACGGCGTTTACCCTGTCAATTTTTACCATGAACGGCTGGGAGGCACCCTCAATATTTTCAATTTGAACATCTGTAATGGTAATTGTAGGCGTTGGATTCCAGGTTAAGCTTAAATCCCCGTTAATTTTTGCCTGCCTTCCCGTCAATTCCTGAATGGAATCCAAAAACTGTTTTCTGTAGTTTTCAACATCCAGCCCTTCCATTACCATAAAGAAAACGCCGGCGCAGACACAAGCCAATACAATCAGAACAATCAGAATTTTTTTCACGGAACAAATCCCTTTTTATTTAAAAGTGGTTTTATTTTTCTTTAAATAATTATATCATAAACGAAACAATCAAAAATGAAAAGCCGAAACTTATTTTTTTAAAATTTAAGGATAAAAAAATATTAACGCAAGAAAATTAAGGAAATGTAAATGGATATTCGTTCTCTTTCTCAAAAAATAGCTTCCGTTTTGGATTTAACAGGTTTAGGCGAGCGGGAGACTGAGGAAACGACGGCTCTTTTATGTCAAAAGGCGCTTTTGCCGGTCGGCGGCGTTGCCGCGGTATGCGTTTGGCCACAGTTTGTGCCTTTGGTAAAGAAGTTATTGAAAGGCTCTAATGTCCGGACGGTGACGGTTGTCAATTTTCCGGACGGCGACGGTGATCTTTTGTCTGTTCAAAAGGAGAT
>CASFRQ010000029.1 GCA_949296785.1 uncultured Alphaproteobacteria bacterium | reverse complement strand
GCGGACGCCGGTGCTTCCGATGAAGATTTTGAAGAGCCGGAAGCGGTAAAACCGTTGCCTGAAAACAGTCCTTTTTCAAAAGAAGATCTTTTAAAAATGCAAAGTTACCTGAAAGAGCTTTCCTATTACAAGGGAGCAGTGGACGGCGCGTGGGGACCTTTGACAATGCGCGCACTGGATGCTTATCAGAAGAAGGAAGGACTGCCTATAGAAATGTATCTTTATATGATGAATTTGAAAAACGGGGAGAATTCTTAAACTTATTATGTTTGAGCAAAGGATAAAGAAAAAAGAATGAGCAATTTAAGAATAAAACGCGTTTTATGTCTGACGCTTTTTCTGGCGTTGGCAGGTTGTGTTTCAAATAAAGAGTATGCGCCGGGCGAACATCGGCCGACGGGCGGCGTATATAAAGTCGGCAATCCCTACCAGGCCGGCGGCATCTGGTATTATCCGAAAGAAGACTATTCCTATAACGAAGTGGGAATTGCTTCTTGGTACGGTTCGGACTTTCATGCCGAAACGACGGCAAATGGCGAAACTTACGATATGAACGCGATGACGGCTGCGCATAAAACCCTTCCTTTGCCCAGCTTTGTTATGGTAACAAACCTTGAAAACGGAAAAAAAGTTGTCTTGCGTGTCAATGATCGCGGGCCTTTTGTTAATAACAGGATTATTGATGTTTCCAAAAAAGCGGCGGAAGAACTGGGTTTTTTGAAACAAGGGACAACCAAAGTCCGCGTGCAAATCATGCCGAAAGAAAGCAAGGAAATAAAGGAATGGATGTTGGCTTTCGGCAATAAAGGGGTTCCGACATCTGCCGTATTTACCATGCCGAAAACGGATTCGTCAAAACCGTTGTACGAACCTGCGAAAAAAGAGGAAAAAGAGGTCATTTACGGCAAAGGGACGGAAAAAACGAAGATATCCTCAGATTCTGAAAAAACAGCCGTTGAGATAACCTCTTTCCTTCCGGAAGGGTTTTATATTCAGGCGGGAGCTTTTTCATCCCAGGAAAACGCTCAGGCGCTGGCCGGTGTTTTGTCTTCTTACGGTACGCCCGTCATCCAACGGACGATTCAAAAGGACAGGGAGTTTTTCCGTGTACGCATCGGCCCTTTTGAAAACGGTCGGAAAGCTTTATCCGTTTTAGATAAGATGAAAGAGGAAGGTTATTCATCTGTCCAGCTGGTTCAAGAAGTTGTCATTCCTTGATTAAATATATAAGAGGTGTTTTATGAAGTTTTTCAAATTTACGGGATTATTTTTGGCATTCGGTTTAACGGCTCAAAACGCTTTGGCTTCCCTACCCTTTGACACAAAGGCAAAGTATGCTTACCTGATTGATTTTGACACGGGCTATGTTATGTTTGACAAAAACGGGAAGGAACCGATGTCGCCGTCTTCCATGAGTAAGCTGATGACAACTTACCTTATTTTTGAAAAGCTTAAAAACGGCGGCCTGTCCGAAGAGGATGAGTTTCAGGTCAGTACCAACGCTTGGCGCAAGGGGGGAGCAAAAAGCGGCAGTTCCACCATGTTTTTGAATCCGAATACAAAGGTAAAGGTTAAAGATCTTTTAAGAGGAATTATAGTTCAGTCCGGCAATGACGCCTGCATTGTCGCGGCGGAAAATATTTCCGGTTCTGAAGAACAGTTTGCCGAGGAAATGACAATCAGAGGAAAAGAGTTGGGTCTGAAAAACTCTTCTTTTAAAAACGCGACGGGTATCCCGGAAAAGGGGCATGAAATGACGGCGGAGGATTTGGCGTTTCTTTCTTCGTTGATTATTCGGAATTTTCCGGAGTATTATCCTCTTTATTCCGAAAAGTCTTTTACCTACAATAAAATTAAGCAGGGAAATCGCAATCCGATTTTATATTCCATGCCTGGTGCGGACGGCATTAAAACCGGACATACGAAACAAGCCGGTTACGGTTTGGCCGCTTCCGTCAAAGACAAGGAAACAGGCCGGCGGTTGATTGCTATTTTAAACGGCTTGCCGTCTATGAAGGCGAGAAGCGAAGAGGCTAAAAGTCTTTTAAATTGGGGCTTTAGGGAGTTTGACAATTATAGGCTTTTATCCGAAGGAAAGAAGGTAGATACCCTCCCCGTCTGGTTGGGACAGGAAGAAGCGGTAGAAGCGGTGACGGATAAAGAGGTCTTGATTACAATGCCTCGCAAGTACAGAAATGAAATCAAAGCGGTGGTTTCTTATGATGGTCCGATTGCCGCGCCTGTCAAAAAAGGGCAGAAAATAGCGACTTTAACAATTACCGTTCCGAATGACGCCGCGTATGTGTATGATTTGGTCGCCGCAAAGGATATTGAAAAAGTCGGATATTTCGGAAAGCTGCTGTTTGCTTTAAAAAGGCTCTTTTCTTTTTAATGAAGTCGCCAGTCAGGTGTCGGAGGACAGGCGGTTAAAGAAATAAAAGCCGCCTCTTCATTACCCGGTTTCGGGCAAAGGAAAAAAATATAAATGAAAAAGTTTGCCTTTTTACAATATTAACAAATCGTTCCTCAGCATACAAGGATACAGACATGACTCAATTAAACCCTCGTTTCATTACTTTTGAAGGGCCGGACGGCGCCGGCAAAACAACGCAGATACGCAAAATCGCCCTTTACCTGCAGGAAAAGGGAATCCCTTTGCGTATGACAAGAGAGCCAGGCGGTTCCGTAGGGGCGGAGGAAATCCGTTCCTTGCTGGTTTTAGGGGATAAAGGCCGGTGGGATGCCGTCACGGAAACGCTTCTCTTTATGGCGGCGAGGAGAGATCATTTAACAAAAACCATTTGGCCTTCTTTACGGCGAGGGGAATGGGTGTTATCCGATCGTTTTTTTGATTCCACTTTGGCTTACCAAGGCTTCGGACGGGGAGAAAATAAAGAGCTTTCGTTAAATGATTTAAATGCTCTTTACCGTTTGGTCGCCGGCGATTTCAAACCTGATTTAACGATTATCTTGGATTTGCCGGCGGAGGAAGGGTTGAAAAGGGCAAAATTGCGGGCGGATAAGGCGGAAAGGTTTGAATCTATGCCTTTGTCTTTTCACGAAAACCTGCGTCAAGGTTTTTTGAAAATTGCCGAAAGCGAGCCGTTGCGTTGTGTTGTCGTCAATTCTGCCCGGCCGGAAGATGAAATTTTTGAAGATATTAAGAAAGTTTTGAAGGAACGGCTGAATGTCTGATACTTTGGAAACGCTTTTGGATATTGAGCGCAAAGGGTTGCTGGAAGGTTCCTGGCTTGTTACCGGTTCTTTAAGCGGGGAGGAAAAAGCGCTCCTGATAAAAAAATTTATTGCCCGGCAGATGAAAACGGATGATTTGGACGCCTATTTTCCAAATGTCAAATGGATTGAGCGGCCGTTGACCGACCAAGCGCAAAAAGAACTGCAGAAAAGCATCGCCTCCGGTAAGCCTTTAGACAAAGGGGATGAGAAAATCCAGGACAGAAAGGCTGAAATCACGGTGGACAGCGTCCGAGAAATCGGAAGATTTTTTTCCATGACCTTTGATAAAGGCATATATCGCTTTTTAATCATCAATACGGCGGATGATATGAATGAAAACGCGCAAAATGCTCTTTTAAAAATGTTGGAAGAACCGCCGGCTCGCACGGTCATCTTTCTGATTTCAAACAACAGAGGAAAGTTGCTTCCGACGATTTTTTCCAGGTGCCGGTTGTTGCGCCTTGCCTCTATGAACCGAAAGGAAATTGAGACAAACCTTCAAAACACTCTTCCCGCAGGAACGGACATTTCTTTGTTAATGCGTTTGGGCGGATATGATTTTGAAAAGTGCTTGGACCTTTATAAAAATAACGGAATAGCCGTGTACGGGCAACTGTGCGGCTTTTTAGAAAAAAAGCCTTCCGCCGTACAGATTTTTGATTTTGCGCAGCAAATGGCCGTTTCGGACGAGGCTTTTGACAGATTCTGTTTGCTTTTGACGGAGGTTTTGATTGAAAGGGCAAAATCTTCCCCGTCTTACTTTTATTTTTTGGAAGAGTTTACTGCCGCCCTGCCCTCTGTTCAAACATTGTATTTGGATAAGAAACAATTTATTGCCAACACCCTTTTAAAAATGAATGAGATATAGGAAAAGGTAAAAAATGATAATTGATGCGCATTGCCATTTGGAAATGAACGAGGAGTTGCCGGAAATCGTCCGCCGTGCCGGAGAAAACGGCGTTGAGTTGATGGTAAATGTCGGAACGCAAATGGACGAGTTGCCTTCTTTAATCGGGACAATGGAAGCTTATCGCTGTATTTACGGCATTTTCGCCGTTCATCCTCATTCCGTGGAAGAGGACGAGTCTTGGAAGAAAAAGGATTTTGAAGGCGTTTATTCTCATGCAAAAATGATTGGCGTCGGCGAAACGGGTTTGGATTATCATTACGATTTCTCAAAGAGAGAGGTTCAAAAAGAGGCTTTCCGTCGGCATATTGAGGTGGCTCAGGAAAGAAATCTGCCTGTGATTGTGCATACGCGCGAGGCGGAAGAAGACACGATAGCTCTTTTAAAAGAATGTTATCGTCAAAAACCTTTTGACTGCGTTATTCATAGTTTTAACGGTACAAAAGCTTTTGCAGAGGAAATGCTTTCTTTGGGATTTTACCTGTCTGTTTCCGGCATGCTTACTTTTTCAAAAGCGCAGGATTTAAGGGATACTTTGAAAAATATCCCTTTGGACAGGTTGCTGACGGAAACGGACTCTCCTTATCTGGCGCCAGTTCCTTATCGCG
>CASFRQ010000028.1 GCA_949296785.1 uncultured Alphaproteobacteria bacterium | reverse complement strand
TGTCGCTTAATGAAAGATGACTTTACTTATGTTATCCTTGCTTGTGACAATGAGATTATCTTGTTAACAATTGAACCTTATTCTTCCTATAAAAATTCATGTTTAATTATAGGAAGAAATATAAGTAGTTTCGCCAATTTATTGGTTCAAGGAGAAACGTATGGGCAAGAATCCTTTTGGGCTCCCTCCTTAGAGGAAAACTGCCCCTATGCGGTTAAATGGGATGAACCATCCAAACCATACAATAGATAATTTTTATGGGTGTAAGGATCGCTTTTTCAAGCGATCCTTTTTTATCTACCATTTTTTATTATAGTATCCTGGAGCGCAAAAGGCTCTTTTTTCATTTATTTGTTGTTGAGCTCCATCGTCAATTTGTTTTCCAATCCATTTTTGTCGTTTTTCCGGAATATCTTGTCTATGAGACTCTTTAAGAAGTTTATCACTATTATTATAATAAGTAGCTTCTGTTTTTTTAGGCCATTTTTTAAGCGACTGTCCCGTATTATATTTCCAATCAAGAGCCTCTTTTTGTAAAGGCCTTTCCAAATTTAAAAAATTAATGCCATGATCGCGGTAATCAAGTGCCACATCTATTAACATTTTTTCTAATTTTTTTCTCAATAAATCATCTGTATAAGATTGATCAATTCCATAACCTTTTATATATTTCTGATATGTTTTTTGATTTTTGTGAGATGCAACACTTTTTATTTTACTGTTTTTATCTTTCTCTAATTTTTGCCTGTTCTCTTCTAAAATTTTTAAACAAGCAGCTTTATCTTCTGTTTGTAAGAAATCCCATATTGCATCTTTTTCTTCAGTAGATGCCAATTCGTTTGTCAAATTAAAGTTTTCATCTTTTTTATAAATAGGATATTTATGGAAATCATCTTTAGTAAAAACACGAAAACCTGGACCTGCTGTCTCTAAACACTTACTATCCAGATATATCATCGGGACATCCCCTTCATGTTTTTTAAGATCCAGAATAAATTCATCTATTAAATCATCTTTTATTTTTTCTATTCCTTCCAGGTATTTCACATAATCTAAATGAACTTTATTAACCTTTTTTATTCTTTCGTCTTTTTCCATATTTTTAAAATTCAAATGATCTTGTACCAATCTATTTGTTTTATCATATAAATTAAACCTCTCCGCATCCGGATGCGGTATATAGGACATTTGAGGGCGTAAATTTTCGGGAAGAGCCATATCTCTTTCTTTTTCTCTCAGTACTCTTTGCTGTTCCATAAAATTTGGTATTTTTTCAAGCATCTTTATTCCTTGATCTACAATATTTTCATCAGTTTGAAATAATTCACCCGGTTTATCCAGATAACTCATTTTAAAAGGAAAAGTTTGAAGATTATTGATATTTTTTCCTTCCAAAAGAGTCTTCCGAATCAGTTTCTCATTTTCCGTATTTTTAAAATTAACCATATAATCGTCATCGTCCGGATAAACCGGCATTAAGAAATTCGGGTAAGTTTTATGTTTTACCTGATCCTCTATAAAACGGCGCCGAGATACTCTTTGGCTGATCTTTTCCTGTTCTTCCTTTGAACGTTCCACGGGGATATACCCGTCTTTTGTCAATTCCTTATTATTTATCATAAAAATCTCTCCTTTATTTGAAATTGTTTTATTTTAATTTTTCAGCTGCAGCTTGTTCTATTATATTCCTTACAATCATAATTATCAAGAATATTTTTTAAAAATATATCTAATAAGAATAATAATAGAGTAATATTTCCTATTATATTAAGTTCACACCGTCAAAAAACCGTATTTTTATAAGAAATACGGCTCATAAAGAACGGCAGGAAGAGAAACCTTCCCACCGTTCGTCTTTTTTCTGAAATCTTTGGTAAAAAGCAGGCGAAATCGTTACTTTACCCCCGCAAATACCGATTTCTTATATCAATCAATTAAACAAAATCCGTTATCTTTTCGCGCGGATTAAAGGTATCCGTTGAAAATTTTAAATACTCCTCCAACCCTTTATCCGGTTTTTCCGGCAAAATGATTTCCAACTTCACCAGCTGATCCCCGGACTTGGAAGAAGAAACCTTAACTCCCTTTCCTTTTAAACGCAAAATTTTACCGCTGCTGGACATCGGCGGAATATTCAAATACACCTCTCCGTATAAAGTCGGCGCAATGATTTTTCCGCCGAGAACCGCCTCTTTCAAAGTCACCGGCAAAGTCAGAATAATATCGTCGCCCTGCCGCGAAAAATACGGGTGAGAGGCCACCGAGACATGGATTAAAGCATCTCCGGCCGGCCCTTTCCCCGTCCCGGGCATTCCTTGCCCTTTCAAACGAAGAACAGCCCCGTCGGAAGTACCGGCCGGAATTTTAATCTTTAAATCTTTACCGTTTTGCAGGCGGACTTCTCTTTCCCCGCCGATGACAGCCGTTTTAAAATCCACCGTTATCCGATAGGACACATTTTCCCCCGGAATATCGTAAGATCTGCGGGAAGAACGGCGTCCTCTTGAAAAAATATCCCCCATATCCGCGCCCGAAAAACCGCCAGCGCCCCCGCCAAAGCCGCCGCCGAACGCGCTGAAAATATCCGAAAAATCAAAACCGCCCGCCCCTCCGTCTCCGCCGTTGGTATAATAGAAATGTTGCGAAGAGCCGTTTCCGCCGGGCCGGAAATTAAAACCGGCGCGTTCCCGCCCCTGTTCGTCAATTTCCCCCGCGTCAAAACGCCGCCTTTTTTCATCGTTGGACAACAAATCATAAGCCGCGGTGACTTCCTTAAACTTATCCGCCGCTTCTTTATTATTCGGATTAACATCCGGATGCAGAGTCCGGGCCAATTTCCGATAGGCTTTTTTTATTTCATCCTTTGTCGCCGAAGGACTGACCCCCAGCACTTGATACGGATTGCTCATAAAACATCATTTCCTTTCTTGATAAACTTTTTTCTTTTAAATATAGTTCAAAAGAGAATTTTTACCAGATATCTTTATTATTTTTATTTTAAAAATGCCTTTTTTTATTTTTATGTTATAAAAAGAAAAGATTTATTTTTTCGGGAAGAAAATATGAGCAAGACAACCGTTTCGTATGACAAGCTTTTGAAAAAGGCCAGTTTGGCTTCCATTTTGGTAGCAGTCACCCTCATCGGGTTAAAACTTTTTACTTTTTTTCTGACCGCATCGGCGGCCATATTGGCAACCTTGATTGATTCAAGTTTGGATTTTTTTGCTTCTCTTGTCAATTTTTTCGCTATCAAATCAGCATTGGTTCCCGCCGACAAAGACCACCGTTTCGGACATGAAAAGGCTGAATCGCTCGGCGGTCTGATGCAAGGACTCTTTATTTTGGGGACAAGCGCTTTTCTTTTTAACGAATCCGTGGAAAGGTTTCTTCATCCCAAAGGGCTTGCTCACTTGGATACGGGACTTTTCATCATGCTTGTGTCCATCATCATGACTTTCTTTTTACTTTTTTTTCAATCTTATGTCATTAAAAAGACAGGCTCCATCGCCATTAAGGCGGACAAAGCCCATTACCAGGGAGATATTCTGATGAATATCGGCGTAATGGTCTCCATGACGGCGACCTACTTTTTTAACCTGAGTTTCATTGACGCGTTGTTCGCTTTGGGCGTGGCTGTTTACCTGTTGATAACGGCCATAGGAATTATTCGGGAAGCATTCGGTATTTTAATGGATAAAGAACTCTGTGCAAATGACAGAAGAGAAATTAAAAAAATCGTCCTGTCTTTTGAAGAAGTCCTTGATATTAAAGAACTTAAAACCCGTTCGGCCGGAAAAAAGATGTTTATCCAGTTTAACGCTTTGTTTTCTCCCAATCTGCCCTTGCAAACCGTTCATAAAGTTTCGGATGAGATAGAAAAAGAACTGAAAAAAAAATTTAAGGACTGCGATATTATCATCCATCAGGAACCTTCAGCCGAACCGAAAAGGTTTTTTTAAAAAATCCCGTTCCGCCTTTTTGCTTAAAACGAAGTTTTTCAAAATAACGCTTGCATTTCATGCCCTTTTGGGATAAAAGAGGCGTCAGGAAAAACATCCGCCACCCCTGGAGGAGTTTGTTTTTCTTTTTTTATCATTATTTAAGAATTTTTATAAGGAATATACTTATGGCAAATACGATTAAAGTCTCTAAAAGACAAAAAACTGGCAAGGGGGCCATTAGAGAGAACCGTTTAAAAGGATTTATCCCGGCTGTTATCTATGGCGACAAAAAAGCCCCGGAATTGATTACGGTTGAGGAAAAAATCATGGTCATGGAAATGGCAAAGCCCGGATTCTGGCTGCGTCAATACGACCTGGAACTGGACGGCGAAAAACATCATGTTATTTGCCAGGATGTTCAGTTGCATCCTGTTTCCGACAGGCCTGTTCACGCCGACTTTTTAAGAGTTTCCAAAGATTCTGTCTTAACTCTGAAAGTTCCTGTTCATGTTAAAAATGAAGAAACCAGCGTCGGTATCAAGAAGGGCGGCGTTTTGAACATCGTCCACAGGGAAATTGAAGTAACCTGTCCGGCGACGGCTGTTCCGGAATCCTTCATTATTGATTTGGCCAATATGGATATCGGTGATGTCGTTACTTTGGGACAGATTGAAATGCCCAAAGATGTTAAACCTTCTCTGGATGCGGAAGAAACCATCCTTTCCATCACACCGCCGCAGGCGGAAGTTGTTGAAGAAGAAGCTCCGGCCGCCACAACGGCAGATGCTGCAGCATCAACGGCTGATGCCGCAAAGACTGCTCCGGCAAAAGAAGAAAAGTAATCCGATATGTATCTTGTGGTCGGTTTGGGCAATCCCGGAAGGGAATATGAATCAACACGTCACAACATGGGTTTCATGGCGGTGGATAGTCTTATCCGCCGCTATGCTTCTTCCGGAGAAAAGCAGAAATTCAAGGGGCTATTATCGGAAGGAAACCTTTGCGGGGAAAAAGCTTTGTTTTTAAAGCCTCAGACTTTTATGAACCTATCCGGTGTCAGCGTTGCCGCAGCGGCGGATTTTTATAAAATTCCCTTGGACAAAATCATCGTTTTTCATGACGATATGGACATTCCTTTCGGAAAAATCAAAATCAAACAAGGCGGAGGTGCCGCCGGACATAACGGCTTGCGTAGTATTGATGCACACCTTGGCAACAACTACTGGCGTTTCAGGATGGGCGTGGGTCACCCGGCATCAAAAGAACAAACGGTGGGATTTGTCCTGGCTCCTTTAAAAGGGCAGGAACTAAAGGAGGCAGAAGACCTTTTTGAACAAACGGCGGAATTATTTCCGCTCTTTCTTCAAAAAGGGGCTAGTTCGTTTTTAAATGAACTCTCTGGCAAACGGTTGAAAAAAGCATAATCAAGGAAACCTTGCAGGAAGGATAAAAGACAAAAAATTTTTTATAAACCTTCCCTGTAATTGTAAAAAAGCGGCAAGCTGAAAAAAAGGAAAGAGGAGAAGAAAATGGGGTTTAACTGCGGAATCATCGGACTGCCGAACGTCGGCAAATCAACTTTATTCAACGCTTTGACCTGTACCATCGCCGCGCAGGCTGCCAATTATCCCTTTTGTACGATAGAACCGAATGTCGGCCGTGTTTTCGTGCCGGATGATCGTTTGGATGAACTTCAGAAAATAGACAAAGCGGAAAAAATCATTCCGACTCAGCTGGAATTTGTGGATATTGCCGGTTTGGTCAAAGGAGCCTCCAAAGGGGAAGGTCTGGGAAACCAATTCCTCGGCAACATTCGGGAAGTGGACGCGATTATTCATGTCCTTCGGTGTTTTGAAGACTCCAACATCACGCATGTGGAAAACACCATTGACCCCGTTCGGGATGCCGAAACCGTCAATACGGAATTGATGCTGGCCGATTTAGAAAGCATGGAAAAACGCATTGTTCCTATTCAAAAAAAAGCTCACGGCGGCGATAAAGACGCCAAAGCTCAACTGGCCGTCATGGAAAAGGTGTTGGAGGCTTTACGGGAAGGGAAACCCGCCCGCAGCGTTTGTTTAAACGAAGAGAGCGACCAAAAAATATTTTCTCAACTGTACCTTTTAACAGGCAAACCGGTTCTTTATATCTGCAATGTGGAGGAAAGCGCCGCCTCTTCCGGTAACGCTTTTTCTCAAAAGGTGTTTGAAATGGCTGAAAAAGAAGGTAATGGTGCCTTGGTTATTTCTGCGGAAATAGAATCCCAGTTGTCCGTCTTGGCCGAAGAAGAACAAAAAGAGTATCTGGAAAGCCTCGGTTTGAAGGAAAAAGGGTTAAACCGCCTGATAAAAGCAGGATACGATTTGTTGGGACTGATGACTTTCTTTACCTCCGGTCCGAAAGAGGCGCACGCCTGGACATTGCAAAAAGGGAAAAAAGCGCCGCAAGCGGCCGGCGTCATTCACACGGATTTTGAAAAAGGCTTCATCCGGGCGGAAGTTGTTTCTTATGACGACTATATTGCCTGCCGAGGGGAGACAAAAGCCAGAGAACTCGGAAAGTTGCGCGCAGAAGGGAAAAATTATGTCATGCAGGACGGGGATGTCGTCCATTTCCTGTTTAATGTTTGACAATAAAAAAGAAAAAATCCGTCCGATATTCGCATACAGGTGACGGATACCCGGCTTTTGACGAGTCCCAAACAAATATTATCGGCAAACACCGCCAAAGGATATGAACCGACCGTTTTTCTTTGACAAGTCACGGGGACTTTTCCGTCCTATATAACCGGGAAGCGGCGGATAGCCTCAGACAAACCGGATGAAAACGGACGTTGAAAATAAAAGTTTAAAAAACCGTCAAAATCGGTATACTGTAAAAAACATTCCCCCTTTGAAATAAAAAAAATGGAGAAGAGAATGCTGACGACTTACCCGCATGATAAGATAGATTTGGGATATCCTCCTTTGGACAAGGAGCATCAGGCTTTTTTCAAAACCATTCAGTTGGCGGACAGAGCCGCGCAGGAAGAAGATTTCGGCGCCGTCTCTTTGGTTTTTGAAAAATGCTACGATTATGCGCGTCATCATTTCGTCCATGAAGAAAAACTG
>CASFRQ010000027.1 GCA_949296785.1 uncultured Alphaproteobacteria bacterium | reverse complement strand
TTTCGCCACATCCGCTTAAAAATCTGGGAGTAACCTAAACGATTTTCCTCTCCTTGTCCAGTACAAAAAGAAAAAACTGCTCTTCTTTTTCATCACTTTTGTGTTCAACTTTTTTTCTAATACTGTCACAATATTTTCCACATCAAAACCGGCATTTATATCAATGATTATCATTTTTTATTCCTATCCGAAAAAAGAAGAGAAATATTGTTGCTCTTATTTTTTATTTATCCTTTTTTATCCCAAAAAAGCTCCTAAGAGCCAGAATTAAGGGAAGATTTAAGTTATCTCAACAACTTGCAAAAAGAATCTTAAGGAGACTACTGGAAGAAAACATTCTTTTTCTACCGGCTTGAGCCATGTTCTTATAAGAGAAAACGATACGCCGGGCAAAATTACTACCTCCATAAATAAGACTGCCTCAGCCTTCATCATTTAATCGCAAAATAAAAAACAGCCCCTTTCCATTCAACAAAAAAGCCGGAATCCCCCGGCTTTTTGTTCGGCAACACTTAATTTAATCCATTTTTAAAATACGGTAAAGTTTGTTTTCCGCCTCGGAAGAATTCGTCTTGTCCACCGCGGCCAGCTCGGAAGCCAACCTGTCCAGCGCCTGTTCGTAAATCTGCCGTTCGCTGTAAGACTGTTCCGTCTTTTCCGACGGCTTATACAAATCACGTACCACTTCCGCGATGGAAACCGGATCGCCGGAATTGATTTTGGCCTCATACTCCTGCGCCCTGCGACTCCACATCGTCCGTTTGACTTTCGCTTTGCCTTTTAAGGTTTCCAAAGCCTCGTTCATCACATCCTTGGACGACAAAGCGCGCAATCCCGTTTTTTTGGCGTTAATCATCGGAATGCGCAAAGTCATTCTGTCCTTGTCAAAAGTAATGGCAATCAGTTCCAAATCCTGCCCGGCGATTTTGTCTTTTGTGACGCTGACAACCTTGCCGACGCCGTGAGTCGGATACACAACATACTCCCCCGGATTAAAAGTTTCTTTAGACATTCCCTTATCTCCAATCATTTCACCGCAGAATAGACAAACTATAGCACAAAAAAAGCCGCTTTTGAAGTTTAAAATAAAAAAAGCGGTTTTAAAAGCAAAACCGCTTTTCAAATCTCTTGAAAAACAAGAAAACTTACTTGGAAGCGACAGGCCACTCAGCCGCTTTTTCGGCGTTAAACTTCACCCATTTTTCATCGGCTTCGCTGTCGGAAGAGATGGCGCCTTGCGGGCATTCCCCAATGCACACACCGCAGTCAATGCAGGTATCCGGATCAACAACAACCTGTGTGTCACCTTCGTGGAAAGCGTCAACAGGGCACACTTCAACGCAGCTTTTGCACAAAATGCAAGAATCGTTTACAACAGATGGCATCCTTTTTCTCCATAAAAGTAAAAATTAAAAACAAAAGTCTTATACAATTTTCCTCAAAAAAGTCAAGTTCTAAATCGCCCTCTTGTTTTTTTAAACCGAAAACCTATATGTTTTATAAGCTTTTTGTTTATATGTTTATAAGGAGCACACAATGACACAACAGACTCTGACCTTTCAGGCGGAAATTTCCCGCCTTTTGGATTTGATTACCAACTCTTTGTATTCGGATAAAAGCATCTTTCTGCGCGAATTGATTTCCAACGCGGCGGACGCTTGCGACAAGTTGCGCTACACCCTGCTGACCCATCCCGGTTTGGTACAGGAAAAAGAGGGGTTTAAAATCACGATTGAACCGGATGAAAAAAACAAAACGCTTATCATTGCCGACAACGGAATCGGCATGAACGAAAAAGAGCTGGTTGAAAACCTCGGCACCATCGCGCACTCGGGCTCCTTAAAATTCCTGCAGGAAATGACTTTGGAAGGAAAAAAGGACATGTCCCTGATAGGGCAGTTCGGCGTTGGCTTTTACGCCGCTTTCATGGTGGCGAACAAAGTGGATGTTCTGTCTCAGAAAGCCGGCGAAAAAGAAGCTTTCCTATGGACTTCCGACGGAAAAGGCTCTTTTACGGTTTCCGACGCGACGCCTTTCGGCCACGGGACGAAAATCATTCTGCACCTGAAAGAAGAGGATACGGAATACGCCTCCGCCTGGAAAGTGCGCGAATTGGTCAAAAAATATTCCGATCATGTCTTAATTCCCGTTTTCCTGTTGCATGACGGCAAGGAAGAGCGCCTGAACGAGGCGCAGGCCTTGTGGATGAAAAACAAAGCCGAAATCACAAAAGAAGAGTACCGGGACTTTTACCGCCATTTGTCTTTTGCCATGGATGAACCGTGGGATATTCTGCATTTTAAAGCCGAAGGCGTTCACGAATACACCGGTCTTTTATTTATTCCGTCTCAACCGCCTTTTGACTTGTTCCAACCGGACAGAAAATCTCGGATTAAATTATACACCAACCGGGTTTTTATTTCGGATGATTTGGAAATGTTGCCGCCCTATTTGCGTTTTGTCAAAGGATTGATTGACACGGACGACCTGCCGTTGAATGTCAGCCGTGAAATTTTACAGACAACGCCGGTCTTGGCAATGATAAAAAACGCTTTAACCAACCGCGTTTTAAAGGAACTGGCCGAAAAGCAAAAAGATAAAAAAGAATACCTTTCCTTCTGGAAAAACTTCGGTTCCGTCCTG
>CASFRQ010000026.1 GCA_949296785.1 uncultured Alphaproteobacteria bacterium | reverse complement strand
ATAAATTATTTGAATGGGGAGGAGTATAAAAGGGTAAAAAAATAGAGTTTAATTAAAGAAAATAAACTTTATGGAAAAATCTGAAGTATCGGTAGAATATGGTAAACTTACTGAAAAATTATTGAATAAATATGGCGATAAAAGAAAAATCCTTCGTGATTCTTGTTCTAGATATATGCAAGATTATAAGTAGAAAATTAAATGAGGATTAGGTATGAAAGACGGAATAAAAAAAGTACATAGGGTATTATTGTTAGTTCTGTTTATAGTGATAGGGTTTCTATTGACTTTCTGGTTTACGTACTTTTATAGAATGGATTTGATTATTTACGGATTAGCTTGTGCTTCCGTATATTGTTTGCTCTTTAAAAAATTTGAACTGAAGTCTTTATGGTATATGTTTTTTGTTCTGTTTTTCTGCTGTAATATCCTTTTTCCTCCTGTCAGCAGGTTTTTTGCTAAAGGCAGTTGTTTGGATAGAGGAGGTAGGTGGAATACAAAAACTTTGGATTGTTCTTTTATATACGAAGAAATGAAATGATACAGTAATTTGTAACGGAGGGCAATCTCTATGGAAAAAGATATTATAGAAAAATACGAGAAGAGGGAAACGGTAAAAAAAGTTACCTCAGAGTTTGTAATTTTTGGAAAAGTCATAGGGATTGCCTTTCTTTTACCTTTGGTTCTTTTTTTTGATTTCATTTTGACGGTAATTTCATCTTATTGGGGCGTTGGAGGGAGTTTACTTTCGTATTTGCTTTACCCTTTGTTATTTTGGCGAAAGGGGAAGGATGAAGGGAAGATGCTTTGTATGATTCTTTTGATGTCTCACATATTTTTTACTTTTATGGTTTGGTTATTCAGGGGAGATAATATCGGGTGATTTCATCATTTTGAAAAAATACGGAATTTTTTAATGAAAAATTTTCCAAAATTCAAAAAGGGAGGTATTGAATGACAAAAGAAGAAAAGAGAAATAAGAGGCTGTCTTTTTGGCAATATCTCCTTTTACTTTGTGTCGGTGTTTTAGATTTTTGGGCTTGTTTTACTTGGTTTTCTCTTTTAAGGAGTTATGCGGGGAGAGTATCTTTCTTATCAACTTATAATAATTTTAATGTTTTTTATGTTTTATATTATTTATTTCTTATTTCAACAGGCACTGTTTTGTACTTTTTATTACGAGGAAAGAAAGGAGAGTTTAAAAACAGTGTTTTTCGTGTCATTTTCTTTGTTCATTTTATTTCTCAGCCCATTTTTATGCCTTTTTGGATTTTTCTTTTCGGAATTTTGATGTTTATGTTTTTGGGATAGAGGGACGTTTCTTGGAAACAGAGGAAAGTATGAAAACAAAACAGATGATGGTCAGTGATTGGATTTTACTCATCTTCTTACTGATATCCGGATTCATGTGGGGCGTTCATGTTCTGGAAGAGGTTATCGGCGGAGGATATCGTTTCCCATTGTCTGTAAAAACAATGGAATGTGCGTTCTATTTGTTGTTTGGCTTGGGAATGATGTATATTTTTGGATTAAGATATGAGAACTTGTATATGTCCAAACAATATCAAAGAAATTTCGGAAGATACCTTTATCAACTGAGATTTGCTTTTTATGCTTTCCTTTTTTTTCTTTGTTTAAGTATTTTGGGAGATGAAATTTTTAACAAGATTGCTATGGGGGTAACCAACATAGGAATTTTTGCATTGTTGGGATATGCCGGATATAAAATAATAAAGGATTATAAAGAAGAAAAGGATTTGCTCTTTTTGTTCCTTTTTGATTTTTTGCTTTGTCTGAATGCCGTTTTTTGTTGGGGCAGCCCGTCTTTGTTGGTTTTTATTTTAATATTTTTTCCTTTCGCATGTTTTTATTTTTTGTGGAATTATGAAAAGGGGGAAGGAAGAAAGGTTTCTTTGTTTATTTTACTGATTCATTTGAATATTTTATTTATTCTGATGATATAAGGTTCAGTTTTTTAAATAATATATAATAAACTATTATAGGTAGAAAAGATGGGTTATTGAAAACAACTAGACAAGCAAAGAAAATAATATTGCCTTAGATTGCAAAGAAAGGTATCGGTTTAAGGAGGGTGATCTCTATGGAAAAAGATATTATAGAAAAATACGAGAAAGGGGAGACGGTAAAAAAAATTACCTCCGATCTTGTGTTTTTTGGAAAAATCATAGGGATTACCTTTCTTTTCATCGTTACGTTCGTTATAGTTCCATTCTTTTACTGTTTCATATATTTTTTATTTTTATGATTTGGTTATTCAGGGGAGATAATATAGGATGATAAGCGGTGAAGTATTAAAGTAACATGGAATAAAGAATACATATTTTCTATGATTACAGCCTGTTTTTTATTTTCTTTAGACTTTATAAATTATTTGTGGGATTTTTAAGTTTAAATAATTTAATTCTACTTCTATAAAATGAGAAGAAAACCTTAATAAGAGGAGAAGCTTTTATGAAAAGAAAGAATATCTCACAGAATATACGATATTTTCTAGAAGGGGCTTTAGATGCCGTTTTGTTTGGAGGAAAAAGTATTCTTTTTTGTGTAGGCGTGACTCTCCTTTTTTTGCTTTTGTTTGCTTTTGATTTTTATCTGGTTGCATTTTTATATAGAGAAGGCGGGATGATTTTGGCTTTTCTGTCTTTTTTTCTTTATCTGCTTTTTCTGTGGAGAAAGAAAAATAAAAGAGGTCGCGTTCTATGCTTTATGCTTTTAATACTTCATGGTTTTATGATAGCTTTTATTTACTATATCAGTTTGCTTGACGGATTAAGTTGAGGAAATAAAAAATGATGCAGAATAAAATAAACTGCTTTGTTAAAAAACATCTCCTTTTAATTTTTGTTGGGATGATTGATTATCTTGTTTTGACTCTATGGTTAATTATTTCGGAAAAGCTTAAAGAGATATTTCCTTTTTTAAATAGTTTTTATTTGTTTTATTTCTTTTGGCTAGGAACTGGAAGTCTGGCATATTTTCTTATGCCACAAAAGGATAATTCACAGAGAAAAGAAGTTTTTTATACGATTTTATGGATGCATGTTTTCTATATTTTACAACCTGTTCTGTTTCTTTTTATTGGATTTTATAAGTTATTTGAATGGGGATTATCTGAGTGGTGAGGAGTATAAAGGGGCAAAAAAGATGGAATTTAGTTGATGAAAGTAAGCTTTATGGAAAAAATGTAGAAAAGAGAGGGAAAAAGATGAATTGTCAAAAAACGGATAAACAAGCGATGTATGATATTTTTTTTGGTATATTTCTATGCGTCCAGAATTTTATATTGCCTGTTTTCTTTGATTTTTATGATATTCTTTTTATAGGAAAGCATCGTGTGGGTATACTTTTTTTATATTTCTTTTTCCCTTTTTATGTTTCCTATATTTATTGGGATAAAGGGAAATGGGGAAAGGTGTTTTCTTTATTCACTTTCTTGGTAAATGTTTATTACATTAAAATCTTTTATCTGATTGTGTAGGAAAATAAGAATGTTTAAAAGTATCTTAAAAAAACTGGCCAATATCAATTACCAATTGTGGAATGCGGTTATTATTTTTTTTAATATCCAATTTTTATGTTTTTTTCTTTTGGGATTGCTCTGTGATTTTGAAAAAGAAGTTATAATGTTTGGTTTGTTTTATACATTTTTTTTGGAATTATTTTTCTCTTTTATAAAAAGACAATATGTTTCGGCTTTAGTTTTTGTAACTTTGTTTTCTTGGGGTGTGGTTTTCAATTAAGAGAAAGCGGCCTTTAAGAAAAGGTAAATTTAGTATAAAAAAAGTATTTTTAAGATGCGATACAAGGATTTTAATTTGTCTTCTTTTAAAAAAATTTCAAAAAAAGTAGACAATAAAAAGGAAATACGTTATAGGTAAGGGGAAAGAGAGACTTTAAGGGAATGAAATATGGAACAAAAAATAGGAGAAGAAGGTAAGAAGGAGGATTACTTTACAGAATATTCTGGGATAAGGCTGTCTGATATTTTTTTCTTTGTTTGTTGCACAGGAATTTTTATATACGGTTTTTTGTTCCATTTCTTTGGTTATTTTCAGTTTTTTCCGAAAAAAGAGGATGTTTTATTTATTTTCTGGATTTGCTTTTGTTTTTATCTGGTGTGGGAGGAAGTTGGCGATATTTTCTTTTATAGAAAAGACTCCCGGTCTGAAAGCGTATTTTTTTATTTCATGCCTTTTATCGGCGGGATATTTTTGGCACCTTTGTTTTTTATGTTAAATCGTTATATTGTTGAAAACAATCCGACAATGCTTCATCTGAATCTTGTTAAGTGGGAGTTGGCGGGAAGTGTGTTTCTTCTTTTTGGACATCTTTGTTTTTCAATGCGGAGGCGGACGAATCTTTACCTTTTATTTGCTTTGGACTTTTTGGTGCTGTGTTATTTTTTTCTGACTGGAGGGAAAAAGAGTTTGGAGGTTATGTTACTGTTCCTGCCGGTTTTTGGGCTTTCCGTTTTGGGAGGATATAAGCCGAAAATAGGGAAAAGACTTTTATGTCTTTTAACCGGAATACATTTGTTTCTTTTGGGGATAACTTTTCTTTTCGGCCGTGATTTAGATGTTTTTTATAACGAATTAGCGGGGATGTATTAAAAAAAATAAGATGAAAAAGGGGAGATGGGATACGCTGGCTTTTTTTAAAAAGTTTACGGCGAGTTTATGCAGCGAAGCGGAAAGATTTTTAATTTTATTTTGTTTGTCGGCTTTTAAGGTAAGGTCAAAAAGTTTTTTTATGATTATCGTTTTTGGTTTTTCGCTCTTTTATTCTTTTTCTCTATGGGGAAGAAGAGATGTATGGATTGTCGGAATGAAGCTGTGGCTGATTCAAATTGTCTGCATTCCTTTAACCGGATTGATGGTGATGCTTGTTTTATCTCCGGGTATTGATTGACACGGTCGCGGGTGATTATTCCAAAGAAAAAGAATAACTCAAAAAGGATTTTAGAGATTAAAACGGTTTGTCGTTGACAGGCCGTTTTTTTATATCGCCTTTACGAAAGGCGTTTTTTTATGAAAGGAGAAAAAAATGGTAAAAGCTGTTTTAGACAGAGTGTTTATCAGGTTAAAAGAGACACCTGACAATCAAAAAAGTTCTCTTGTGTTAACGGATGATTTTGCGCAAGACAGGTGCCGTGGCATTGTGGAATGTACGGGCCCGGAAGTAACCAGCGTCAAAAAAGGAGATGATGTTTTGTTTCATGTTTTTGACGAGTTGCCGACTTATGACAAAAATGTTGTTGTCGTGCGGGAATCAAGCTTATTAGGGATATTTGAAAATGAATAAAATGAATGAAAAATTATCAGAAAAAAATCTTTTATCTTCTTGGCAAGAAAAGATTTCAAATGCGGAGAAAAAATACGCGGACTATTATCGTCTCGTCAAAAAAACAAGAGAGTTTTATAAAGATGCCAGAACAGGGTCCGAGCACTTAAAATCAGGCCATTATAATTTGTTTTGGTCGTCTATAGAAACTTTAAAACCGTTTTTATATTTTAAGCAGCCGACCGTTCATATTGAGCGTCAGAATAAAACAAGTTCTCCGGCGCAGAAAATGGCGTGCAGGATTTTGGAAAAGGCTTTAAACTGGAGCTTAGCCCAGACAGATTTTGACAGTACCGTCAAGTATGCCAGAAATGATTTTCTGATTTCCGGCGCCGGTATTTTATGGGAACATTACGAACCTCAGTTTGAAACATTGGGAGAGGATATGGAAATGAAAATCGGCGAGAATGTCGTTTCCCAATATGTTGATCCGACCTGTTTTTTGGCTGATTGTGATAATGTCGGTATTTGGGAAGATGTGTCGTGGATTGCCAGAAAGACATATATGTCTTCAAAAGAAATTAAGGATATGTTTGGGAAAGAGGCTTTAAGCGCTTTGGCTCTTTTATCTTCAAAAGAAGATAAGAAAAACCTGTGCGTTTATGAGGTGTGGGATAAGAATGAGAAAAAAGTTTACTGGTTTGAAAAAAATTCAAGCAAGTTTTTAAAAGTTTCGGAAGACCCCCTTCACCTGAAAGGATTTTTTCCCTGCCCGAAGCCTTTGTTTGCCACTTTGACAAACGACAGTATCATTCCGGTTCCGGACTATACATTGATTAGGGAACTTTTGGACGAATTAAACGGTGTAAATCAACGCATGAAAATGATTACGCAAGCGTTTAAAATCTCCGGCGCTTATGACAGTTCTTTCCCGGATCTGGTGAATATTCTGGAAAAGGAAAATACGCTTGTTGCCGTACAGGATTTTATCAAACTGAAAGAAAGCGGCGGGTTAAGGGGAATTGTGGACTTTATGCCTTTGGAACAGTATGTGACGGCTTTGTCTCAACTGGCGGAAAGACGGCAAGATATTATGAACCAGATTTATGAAATCACCGGAGTATCGGATATTATGCGCGGCAATTCAAATGCGGCTGAAACGGCGACGGCAATAACAAAGAAAACAAATTTCGGCACTTTGCGTAACCAGGACCGCCAAAATGAAATGCAAAGGTTTATCCGTGATTTGTATCGTATTAAGGCAGAAATGATCGCGGAAATGTTTGACGCAGGATTTCTGATTGATTTGCTTAGTCCGGAAGAAAAACAGAATATGGAGCTTGTTCATCAGGGAATTACTCTTTTAAAAGAGGAAAAAATCAGAGGGATGCTTTTCTCTGTTGAAACGGACAATATCATTAACCGGAACGAAGAGGCAGAACAGGCTTCATCGGCAATTCAATCTATCAATACGATTATCCAGTCGGCTTTTCAGGTTGTTTCTTCTCAACCACTGCTTTTGCCGCTTTATCGGTCTATGGTTGAAGTTTTGACGCAATATCTGCCGAAAGCAAAGCCTTTTGAGCCGGTTCTTGAAAATGTTTTTTCTTCTATAGAACAGGATTTGAATAAACCGGAACCGGCTCCTGTACAACAGGCGCCTCAACCGAATTTTGCCGTTCTCTTGGAACAGGAAAGAATGAAAAATAATTTCCTGATAGAAAAGGAGAAAAATGCTTTAAAGTCCAGAGAGTTGGATATTAAAGAGGAAAGCGAGCGCCAGAAGAATTTCCTGACGGAAAAGGAAATGGCTCTTCAAACTTTGCTGAAGACAGAAGAACTGAAGAAAAAAACGGACAAATCTTTGGAAAGCTCAGAGGATTTGTCTAATGTGACAACAGGTTATGTCAAGGGTTTTTAAGGAGGAAGCCGGACGGTATCTTTTTAGTTTAAAAAATTTTATTTTTTTAAAATAATTTTATAGACAATTTAAAAAGATACGCTATTATCAGTTGACATGTAGATTTTTCTAAAAAACAAAGAAAGGAAGTAATGGTTGTCAGAGTTTGCCCGCGGGTATGACTCGTTCTTTATAAAATAGGAGGGTTTGTTGCTCCTTTACTAAAAAAAACAAACCCTTTTGATTTTTTATAAAGAAATTCCGTTGGGTGAAGGGCTGCCTTTTTTTAGAATAAAGGCAGTTCTTTTTTTGAGGGAGAATTTTTTAATGCGCTTTTGATTATGAAAAGCGCTTTTTTTATTGAAAAATCGGTAAAAGGAGGTGAGAAGCGATTTCAAGAATAAAAATAAAAGAAAGTAAAGAAGAAGTAAAAGAACGGGAAAAGGAAAGGACTTTAAAAGTTTCTTCCGAAAAAACAACTGTTTCTAAGGGCAAGATTTTGCCGAAGAAGGAGGAAAATATTGAAGAGGTATCTTCTTGCTTACGAAAAAAGGAAGAGGCCGATGATGAAAAGACCGGGCAAGACTTTTCTTTTGAGAAAGTTTTTTCCGTTCCCGGTGAAGAAAAAAATATTCAGACAGTCTGGCTGGAGGCTTTTCGCGAACTTGGCGGCATGGAAGGGTTGGTTGCTTGGGCAAAAAAGAATCCAAGTGAGTTTTATAAAACTTCAACCAAGCTTTTTTCCATAACCGACGAGGAGAAAAAAGAGGAGGAGCCGACACAGATTTTAGTTAAATTTGAAGATTAAGTTATCTTTATAACTTTTTGAAAAATAAGAAATAATTTTAATTTTTAATCTCTTTTAAAAGGGTGTTTTACCTTTTTTAAAAGAGTTTTTTTATATCTGAAAAGGGTGAAAAAAATGGCTTACATCAATGGTCTTTTTAAGAAGGAATTTAAGCTGCCGGATGGGACAATCGCAACATGTCAGCAAGATGTCAACCGGTACTTAAAGACGGCCGGCGTCGCTTTTGCTTCCGATTATTCGGATGCTTTTTTGAAACGGCGTCGTCTGGAAAATGAAAAGGAGCTCAGAACGGATTTGTTCTCGGCGTTTATTAATAATTATAAAAGGAGTATTTGGCTATGACAGCTTTAGAACAAGATGATTATCTTGATGATTATCAATCGTTTTCTTCCTTGGCGGAAGAGAGGGAGCCGGCAGCGTACGGCGATGGGAACGGAATGAAAAAGGAGGCTGAGGAGGCCTCTTTTTTTCATCCGCGAAACATGGAGGAAGAAATTCCCGAAGAAATAAGAGATTATTTTTACAGCCGGTATTTTCATCCGGAAAAAAATTTTAAACAATCAGAAGGAAGGGGAAACTTTGAGAAAAACTCTTCGGATGAATGGATTTCGTCTATTTACGAGGCAAATAGGGAGCGTTTGAGCGGAGAGGGGT
>CASFRQ010000025.1 GCA_949296785.1 uncultured Alphaproteobacteria bacterium | reverse complement strand
TCGAAATGGCGTCGGAAATTGAAGTATAATGATGCTCCGTTTCTGTTTATTGCAAGCAGTCCGTCCATAGAAACGAGGGCTTTTGTGGAAAGGATTTTCACCAACTACGGGATTTACCGCTCTTTGTTTCGTCAGCCGCTTTATTCTTTGGATGAGGTGATTGCCGGGCGCTGGCCGATGTATAACGGTTTTGATGTTTTTTCGGATAATTCCGAAGGGACGGCAAATTAACCGGTTTGGCGGAGGCGGCTCATCGGTTGAATGAGTTAGAGTAGAAAATCGTTGGTTGCGCGAATTGGCAAACCGTTGAAAAATTTATCCGGTTTGGCGGACATGGCCGGAAAATCCGTCTGCTTTTTTTGTTCAGTGGTGGTTTTCGGGGTTCTTGAGACAGAGAGGTGTTTTCGGAACTTTTGAAAAAAAGCGGCGAAAAACAGTTGGTGAGATGGAAGAGGTTGTTGTTTTAATAACAGGTTTCGGTTGTTTTTCGTGTCTGAAGAAGGGGTGTTTTGGCATGAGGCCGTTTTTCGGACGGCCTTTGTTCAGAGGTGTAAAGAAGCTGCAAACCGGTTTATGTTTTTATCTTTGCCGAAAAAAAACGGAAAAAAACTTTAAAAATTGAAAAAGGGAAAATGATGAGGAACGATGACCGTTTGAAACTTGATTTTTTTTCTTGTACCGGGGAAGAGGTTGCCCGGAATCTTCTCGGAAAAGAACTTGTTTTTAACGGAAAGGCCGGTATTATTATTGAAACGGAGAATTACGAAGGGTTTGACGATAAGGCATCTCACGCTTTCTGCGGCAGGACGAAGCGCAACGCGCCGATGTTCGGACGCGCCGGCATATCCTATGTTTATTTTATTTACGGGATGTATTATTGCTTTAATGTGACAACGAGGGAAGAGGGATTCCCGGCGGCTGTTTTAATCCGCGGGCTTTTACTTGCGGACGGGACGAAGTTGGACGGGCCGGGAAAAGTTTGCCGTTATTTGGGAATTTCCACACAAGATACGGGAAGGGATTTGTTGGCAGAGCCGGATTTTTATATCCGGACGCCAGAACGGCCGTTTCCTTTTCAAATTAAGGTTTCGCCGCGTGTGGGGATAAAAAAGGATGTAGATCGCCTTTGGCGGTTTACGATGCTTTGGGAAGAAAAAATGAAATAAATTTCCGGGCTTGGTTGTTTTCTCTTGAAAGTTGTGATAATTTATTCTATTCTTTTTATAGGATGGATGTCATGGTTTGACGGAGGGGAGAATGCCAGTCAGGTCGGGAATTTTTATTTTTCTTTTATTTTCTTTTTTGGGGACGGGGGCGTTGGCTCGCATCAGTTGTACCGATATCGGGTTTGGCAAGAAAAGGTGCAGGGATTCCGGAACGGGCAGCTATGTAACGGTTGAAACGGATATGGCCGGTCAGACAACCTTCAGAACACCGGACGGCCGCCGGCATAAGATTCCTGATTCGGTACCCAAAGGGAACGGCAACGGTCAGAATCGTAATACTTTTTTTCACAGCCATATCAATAACGGGGCTTTAGGAAGAGGCGAAAACGGTTTCTTTGATTCAATGGAGCGAAAAGGTTCTTCGGATTTTTCAAAACAAGGGAATGAATTTTCCGATTTTAGTCAGTCTTTTCCTTCTTTTGGCATTCAAAAGGGCGAAGGGAAAGGGGCTTTTCCCCTTCGGAAGGAAGAGGAGAGCAGACGGATAATTCGGGACGCCTATGGAAACGAGGTTATGGAAATAACGGATAGATGGGGGGATAAAACCTATTATGATGAGTGGAATACGGAACTTTTCTGCCATCAGGGAATCGGCGGATTATATTGTAAGTGAGGTTTTGTTTTTTTCTTGGAATTGTTTTTGCAGAGGTTTATTTTTTTGTTTGAGTGGCGGAAAGGTTTTTATCCTTGGGCGGAAGAATTAAAAAATTCTTCTTTATTTAAAAAAGGCTATTCATCTTTAAAATGAAAAATAAAGCATCAATACATCTTATTTGCGGTTTTTTGGGTTTTGGCAAAACAACTTATGCCAAAAAACTGGAACGAGAACTGCCGGCAACGCGTTTTACGCATGATGAAATAATGTTGCAGCGCTATGGGCGTTGTCCTGATAATTTTCAAAAAAAATATAAAGAAGTTGATGAATTTATTCGCAAATCAGCCGTCAGAGAAATACAAAACGGTAAAAATGTTATTTTGGATTATGGATTTTGGAGCAGGCAAAAGCGTTCCGAATATTATAAATGGGCAACGACAATCACCCCAAATGTTTATTTTCATTCGGTTATATGCAGTCTTGAGATAGCAAAAAAAAGGATTGAAGAAAGGACAAAAAATAATTTTAATGAGCTTTATATCAGTGAAAGTTGTTTTAATGAATTTTTAGGACAATATGAACCGCTGATAAAAGAGGAAGGGTATCCCGTTATTTTTTATTTTTCCGAATAAGAAAATCATTAAAAATTTTTGAAAAAATATTAAAAAAACTGAATGTGCAAGTTTTTTAAAAAGAAAAAGGCAAGGCAGAGGATGAAAGGGTTCGTCCAGTATGATGCCTATTACCCGGAGGCAGATCTGTTTTCTGTCTCCGGTGAGTATGTAAAAGCGTGGTATCTATGCGATATGGATGCCTCTGATAAAAAGGAATATGAGAAGTATCTGGATTCCTGTATTTTCGTCCCGGA
>CASFRQ010000024.1 GCA_949296785.1 uncultured Alphaproteobacteria bacterium | reverse complement strand
ATACGCTTGTAAAAAAACTGAAAGGCTTGATTTCCAAAGAGGAGGAAGAAACCCTCCGCCGGCGGTTTTTGTCCGTTGAACCGTCCGAGCTTATTCCTTCGGAGTTTAAAGATGTTATTCAGCGATTTGAAGAATAAAAAAATTGCCGTTTTCGGCTTGGGTAAAGAAGGTCATGCCGTTTTGGACTGCCTGAACGCCCATTTTCCCGAAAAGGAAATCGGCATTATTCAGGAGGAAAACGCTTCCGACTGTTCTTTGTATGATGTTATTTTTAAATCTCCCGGAGTCAGCCTGTACCGTCCCGAAATAGAACAGGCGGTGCAAAAAGGCGTCCTTGTAACCTCCGGCCTGAATCTATACCTGGCGAATAAAAAGGCGGGGGTTAAAACAATCGGCATTACGGGGACAAAGGGGAAAAGTACGACCAGCGCCCTGACGGCACATGTTCTTAAAGCGTTGGGTTTTAAAACAGGACTGGGCGGCAATTACGGTATTCCGGCCATTGAGTTTTTGGATGGAGATTTGGATTATTTCGTGATAGAGGTTTCCAGTTATCAGGCGGCCAATCTGGCGTACGATTTTGATGCGGCAATCGTTTTAAATTTGTTTCCGGAACATTTTGACTGGCATCGGTCGCATGAGAGGTATTATAAGGACAAGCTGAACATTTTAAATCATTCCTCCCTTTGTTACGGTAATTTTCTGGATAAAACGCTTCCTTTGTATTTGGAGGGAAGGGCAGTCCGCTTCTTCAACGCGCCGGAGGGTATTCACCTTCAAGACGGATGGTTTATGAAAGAAACGGAAAAATTGTTTCCTTCGGACGGCGCGAAATTGAAAGGGGAACATAACTTGTCCAACATGTGCGCGGTTTTAAGCCTTTTGGATGGATTGGGACTGGATATAAAGGATAAAAGATGTGAGGAAGCTCTGAAAAGTTTTGAAAGCCTTCCTCATCGTTTACAAACCGTTTATGAAACTCAAGACGGTCATTTAAAATTCGTGGATGACAGTATTTCCACCATACCGCAAACGGCGGTTATGGCTTTAAAGGCTTTCGCCGGCCTGCCGAGGCTTTTGATTGCCGGCGGCCTGGACAGACGGCAGGATTTTGCGCCTCTGGTGGCGTATTTGAAAGAAAACGACGTTAAGCTGGTTGCCTTGCCGGATACAGGAATACGTTTATATGAACAGGCGGTGAAAGCGGGCGTTACCTCTGAAAGGGCAGATACAATGGAGCAGGCAGTCAGCTTAAGTTGTAAGCTTTTGCCCAAAGGGGTTATTCTTTTATCCCCCGCTTCGCCGAGCTATAATATGTACAAGGATTTTCAGGCACGGGGGGAAGACTTTAAAAAATGTATCCTGTCGCTTTTTTCTGATGACAAAAAGGATAAAAATCTGTTACAGCTATAGAAAGTAAAGAAATAAGAGAAAGGGGGAAAAATGATTATAGATTCTCTGATAGTTACTCTGGTCGGCATGGGCGGCGTGTACCTTTTCCTGTTGGTGCTTATCGGCGTGATTGAATTAACTCATAAAATCATTAAATATTCGCAGGATAAGGACTTGTCCAAAATCGCGCTGGCCGTCTATCTGACAAAAAGAGGAAAAGTGTAACAGGTAAATATGGCGTTTCTTTGTTTGTCTGAAAAACAGAAAAAAGGGTAAAGAAGAGTGTTTTTTTGATGAAGGGAAAAGAGCTGTTTTTGGGGGATTAAAGTATAATAAAGTTTTATCTCAGCCGCCGAGAAAAGAAGATATAAAAGTTTTGATGTTTTATTAAAAAGTTTTTTTAAGACTTAGAAAAAAGCAAGAAAGAAAAGAGGGGAACATGGCTAAGAAAAAAATCAAATTTATGTGTACGGCTTTCAGAGACGGGTTTCAATCCGTTTACGGGGCGCGCGTTTTGTCAAAGGATTATCTGCCCGTTGTGAAGCAGGCGAAAGAGGCAGGATTGACCTATTTTGAATCGGGCGGCGGCGCTTTGTTTCAATCTCCTTTTTTCTATGCCAGGGAGAATGCTTTTGATGTCATGGATGCTTTCCGTCAAACCGTGGGGGAAGATGTGACATTGCAGACTTTGGCGCGCGGCGTGAATGTCGTCGGACTGGATTCTCAACCCAGAGATATTATCAACCTTCATGCAAAGCTCTTTAAAAAACACGGCATTGATGTCATTCGGAACTTTGACGCGTTAAACGATCCGGACAATCTGGCTTACAGCGGGCAATGCATTGTGGATGCCGGGCTGAAGCATCAACTGTGTATCGCGATTATGTCTTTACCGCCGGGATGCGAGGGGGCCCATACGCCGGACTTTTACGAAATGACTTTGAAAAAGTTCTTGGAAAAAAAGATTCCGTTTGACTCTTTGTGTTTTAAGGACGCTTCCGGGACGACGGTGCCGGCCGTTGTGTACGAATCTATCCGTCGGGCGAAGGCTTTATTGGGCGAAGATTTTCCCATTCAGTTCCATTCCCATGAAACGGCGGGGGTATCGGTCGCGTGTTATTTATCGGCGATTGAGGCGGGCGCGCAAACGGTGGATTTGTCTTTGGCGCCGGTATCGGGCGGCACCTGTTCGCCGGATGTAGCAACTTTCTGGCACGCGCTGCGCGGTTCAAATTATGAGTTGGATGTGGATGTGGACGCGGTGATGAAGGTGGAAGAGGCGTTTAAAGAAGCGATGAAAGATTACTTTCTGCCGCCGGAAGCTTTGCGGGTGGATCCCCGTTTGCCGTGGAGCCCGATGCCGGGCGGCGCTTTGACGGCGAACACGCAGATGTTGCGGGACAACGGGCTGATGGATAAGTTTTCGGATATCATCAAGGCGATGGAGGAAGTGGTGCGCAAGGGCGGTTTCGGCACTTCCGTCACGCCGGTTTCACAGTTTTATTTTCAACAGGCGTTTAACAATGTCGTGTTCGGTCCTTGGCAGCAGATAGACAAGGGGTATGGTAAGATGGTTCTGGGCTATTTCGGCAAGACTCCCATCCGCCCGGACGAGGAAGTGGTGCGGATTGCTTCGGAAAAGCTGGGGTTGGCGCCGACGGAACTGACTCCTTTGCAAATCAATGACGACGATCCGGCAAAAGGCATTGCGCCGGCGACGGAAAAGTTGAAAGCGGCCAAACTGCCGATTACGGATGAAAATGTGTTTGTCGCCGCTACTTGCGGGGACAAAGGCATCGCCTTTTTGAAAGGAAACGGCCCGTTATCTATTCGTTATAAGGAAAAACCGGCTTCTCTTCCGGCGGACGGGCAGGTGAAAATCAACGGTGAAGTGTTTCATGTCTCTTTAGAAAACGGCAAAGCGTTTGTTAACGGTAAAGAATACAGAGTCCAGTTTGACGATGAAGCGGCACATGATAAAGCCTCTTCCGTTTCCAAGGCGGCAGGTGCCGGGCAGGCGGGGGCTGGGACTGGAGTTTCTGCCTCTTCCGGTTCAAGCGAGAACGGGACGGAGGGGCAGGCTGGGCAAAACGCCTCTTCAGCTTCAAATTCCGGAGACACCTTTGAAATCAAGGCGCCGACGGCCGGGACTATTTTGAAGGTGGAGGTGAAGGAAGGCCAGAGGGTAACCCTAGATACGACCTTGTTTTTAATTGAGGTGATGAAAATGGAAGTGGCGATTAAAGCGCCGAAAGAGGGTGTGATTACAAGCGTAGAGGCACAACCTTCTCAATCCGTCCAGTCCGGACAGGTTCTGGCTCTGATGCGGTAATCGGGGAGGGGAAAATGAAACAGTCTGTTAAAAATATTTTTTCCGTTATTTTCCTCTTCATTATCGGAGGAGCGGTCGGGTTGAGCGCCGCTTATTTCCCAATTTGGATGGAAAACAGTTCTTCTTTTGCCAGGTTGGTGCGCGAAACGGGATTATACGGCTTTTTTGCGTCAAAGGAAGTTATCGGTGGGTGGTTGCCTTTGGGAATCGGCAACTTAATCATGATAGGTGTTTGTCTTTTATTGATTTATTTAGCCGTCAAAAAAGGTTTTGAACCTTTGTTGTTAATTCCCATCGGGTTCGGCGGGTTGCTGTCCAACATACCTCTGGCCGGTGTGGCCGAAGCGGGCGGCTTTTTGCATTACACCTATCAATTCGGCATTGAAACGGGATTATTCCCTTTGCTGATATTCATGGGGGTCGGCGCGATGATTGATTTCGGACCGATGCTGGCTAATCCGAAGACAATTTTACTGGGCGCGGCGGCGCAGCTGGGGATTTTCGGAACAATGGTCGGCGCGATGGTTTTAAATGAATTTTTTCCGTTTGTTGATTTTACGCTCAAAGAAAGCGCGGCCATCGGCATTATCGGCGGGGCGGACGGACCGACTTCCATCTTTTTGGCAAGTCGTTTGGCGCCGCATCTTTTGGGTTCCATCGCCGTAGCGGCCTATTCCTATATGGCTTTGGTTCCTGTTATCCAACCGCCGATTATGCGGGCGTTAACGACGGAAAAAGAAAGAAAAATCCGTATGACGCAGTTGCGTGAGGTGTCAAAGAGGGAATTGATTATTTTCCCTCTGGTAAGTTTGATTTTATGTGCTTTATTTATTCCGACGGCAACGCCTTTGCTGGGAATGCTGATGTTCGGTAACTTACTCAAAGAATCGGGAGTGACGGACAGATTGTCCAAGACGGCGCAAAATGAGCTGATTAATATCGTGACGATTCTGTTGGGGCTGTCGGTCGGTTCTAAATTGGCGGCAGAGCAGTTTTTGGTGCCGAAAACTCTGTTTATTTTGATTTTGGGTGTTGTGGCGTTCGGATTGGGAACGGCGGGCGGTGTACTGATGGCCAAGCTGATGAACTTGTTCTCCAAGAACAAAATCAATCCGCTTATCGGTTCCGCGGGTGTTTCGGCCATCCCTATGGCCGCGCGCGTGTCTCATAAACTGGGACAGGAGGCGGACAGCCAGAATTTCCTTCTGATGCACGCGATGGGGCCGAATGTGTCCGGGGCTATCGGTTCGGCAATTGCGGCCGGTATCCTTCTGTCGTTTTTCGGATAAATTCGGTAAAGAAGGTTTTTGAAAGGGCCGGTTGAAGACCGGCCTTTTCTATAATTTGTCGGATGCCGAAACTTTACCTCCCTTTTGGCCGATGCGGAAAAATGTGAGAAGTATTCCGTAAAAAAAGCAGAAAAAACTTTTTTATAGATATTTTAATAAAAAAGTAAAATATAACTTTTGTCCGTCTTGCATTTTTTTGTAAAAAAGGCATTATTTTTACAAGGGGGAAATGAAAATGAGGCACTTTTTAAATCAAGCCGTCAAAGACGGAGACATAACGGCTTTAAAAACATTTTTGGAATTAGGCGCCAACCCCAATTATCCGGATGAAAACGGAATTTTCCCTCTTTCCGCAGCAGTTCAATATGATAACAAAAAAGCACAGGAAGCGTTGCTTAAATACGGAGCAGACCCAAATCTGAAAAATGCAGCCGGCGTTCCCGTTCTCGTTTTGGCTTGTTTTTACGATCGGGATATTTCCGACCTGCTGGCTTACGGCGCAAACGCGAATGTAAGAAGTTTGGATGGAGTAACGCCTTTGATGTGTTCTATTTTAAGGGCGAATATGTCCAACACATTGCTGCTTTTAAAATCCGGCGCCAAAGTTTCGGCAATGGAATTGAATTTTGCCCAAAACAGAGGAAGCAATGCGCCCCAAAGTTCTTCTAAATTTCAAATTTTTAAGATGGT
>CASFRQ010000023.1 GCA_949296785.1 uncultured Alphaproteobacteria bacterium | reverse complement strand
TGCTCTTTATTTTTTATACTTGAATGATGTGAAAAAAGATATTAAAAATACTAGAAAAATATATTGACAAAAAATGAAGAGGCTTGTAATTTAAAAAAGGAAAAATTAGCGGGTGGTTGGGTATTTGGCGGAAAAGCCTGATAAGAAAAAAGGAGGGGACTTTGTTATCAAAAACAGATATTACAGGATTGGATAAAGCCGTTATATTGGCCGAGCTGGTAAATTCTTTTGACATATCCAAATTACATGCCAATTTAAATCCAAAATATAAGATGACTACGAGTGAAGCTCAAAGTGTTTTGTCTGAACGGCGTTTTTTTTCTTATCTGAGGGGACGGCCTTTGCACATCTATTTTACGGAAAAGGATGGTCGGGAATTTTTAATCAGACAGAAAGAGGATAACTTACCGGACGAATGGATAAATAGAGCGATTGAAAAGGCTGTTTTCCTTTCCGGATTTTCCGGCGTTCCCGTTAACAGGGAAGAGCGTCCCGTTCTTTTTTTGGAGGATGTTTCCGGTAAAGGGAAAGCACCTCATAAGGCAGACAATACGGAAGTCTCTTTTTTAGCGCCGGAGGAAAAAGCGGTTCTGTCTCATTCAAGGCAGACAAACGGTTCTTCTGTAACAGTAGAAGAGCTTTGTCTGCGTTCCAGAATTGCCGGCAAAGAGTTTTGTTAAATTTGCGTAAGTTTGTGTCTGTGCGATTTTTTATTTTGTTTCAGCCGTTGGAAAGCTGAGAAGAAGGAAAAAAATGAATAAAAACACAAAGCCGGATCCGGAAGAAATATTTCCCGTTCCCGGATTTGAAACGGTGACTTATGTAAAACCGACTGTAAAAAATCCTCATATCATTGTCGGTGATTTTACCTATTTCAGCGGAAGGAATTTTGAAGAGCAGGTTTTTCATCATTATGATTTCTACGGGGATAAGCTGATTATCGGTAAGTTTTGTCAGATTGCTGCCGGTGCTCGTTTTGTTATGAACGGGGCAAATCACCAGATGAACGCCGTGACAACTTTCCCTTTTTATATTTTTGAAGGGTGGAATGAAGATGTTCCTTCTTTGTCTCAATTACCGGTTAAAGGGGATACAATTGTCGGCAATGATGTCTGGATTGGACAAGACGCCTTAATTTTACCGGGGGTACATATCGGTGATGGAGCCATTATCGGGATGAACAGCGTTGTCGGAAGCGATGTTCCCCCTTATTCCATTGTGGCGGGTAATCCCGCAAGGGAAATCAGAAAACGGTTTGACGATGAACTCATTCAAATTTTATTGAAACTTCAATGGTGGAATCGGCCGGTTGACGAAATCAATCGGCTTATTCCGGTTTTGACTTGCGGCGATTTGCAAAAAGTCAAGAAGGAGCTAAAGAAACTTGTCGGATAAATGTTATCCGATAAATCAAGTTTTGAAAAAATGTTTTAAATTCCTGATTTTCTCTTTTTTTAGATAGGAAAAAAAACGGCGGATTTTTAACTTTTGAGCTTTTTTCATAAAAGATTTCATACTGATTTTTATGTGGCAAAAATTTATTTCTTTAATGTCATCGGTGATAGGCATATCCGTTTTTTTAGAAATTGACTTATCTTTTTTTTGAGAAGATGATGCGGACGCCGGTTTTTATCCGTTTTTCTTTTCTTTGTTTCTTCTCTTCGGGACAGACCACCGAACGCTTTGAAAGACGCTTTGTAATAACTTTTTTTCCGACTCAAACCTCTAAGGTATCTGTCATACATAAAATCTAACTCGGTTTAGGAGATGTACCTTATTTTTTATCGTACATATTGTGTGTTTTCAAAAAATATTTTTAATTTGTTTTATCCCGCATCGGGGGAGAATCGGAAACCGGAATGGAATTGTATGTTTTCCAAAGGAAGTTAAAACGGCTTTGATATTTTTGCTCGTCATCTTCAAAAAAAACACAATTTTCTGAATTTCTGTAAGTAGCGGCATTTGTCCAGTTATAAGAACCTGTAACAACTGTTATCCCGTCAAAAACGGCAAATTTATTATGTTCGGTTGTCTTTTTTTCGTTCAAGGCGACAGAAATACCATAAGCTTTCAGTTCTTTTATTTTGGAAGTTTTTTTTGCAGCCTGTTTTATGTCTGAAATAAGGCGGATTGCGGCGCCTCTGTCATACGCTTTTTTTATTTCCTTTACCAAGAGACGGTTGTTGATGGTATAAATGGCAATGTCTATTTTCTTTGCCGAACGCAGCCGTTTTATGATGGCGTTTTCGCAGTCGCGCGAAGGCGTGAAATAAACTTCCAACGCAAAGCAGGGAAGCGTCGCGCTAAAAAAAAGAAAAGTTAAAAGAAACAAAAGTTTCATTTCGCCTCTTAAATACATAACTAATAAGTGTATATTAAAGGCGTTAGGAAAAATGTCAACTAAAAGTTTTTATTTTAATT